>JAGTSD010000203.1 GCA_018262135.1 Pseudomonadota bacterium
CACCGAGTAGAGATTGCGCAACCCCTCGCGCAATTCCAGCGCCCGCTCCGGCTGGTGCAGATGATCCAGAATCGGCTTGTCGTATTCGTCCACCAGGACAACCACGGACTCGCCGGATGCGGCGTAGAGCTTGAGGATCAGTTCCTCCAACCGGTCGCTCGCTTCGGCCTGTTCCAGACGGAGGCCCAATGCTTCCGCCTGAATGTCCAGTATCCGCCGGGTGCGCTGATCCAGCCGTTGCCGGGAATCCAGAATCCCCTGGCCGAAATCCAGGACGATCACGGGATGATGGCGGTTCCAGTCCCAGTGATTCTCCAGATACAGCCCGGCGAACAGGTCCCGTTCCCCGGCGAAGGCGGCGGCGAGGGTGCTGACGAGGAGACTCTTGCCAAAGCGCCGGGGCCGAGCCAGGAAATAGTATTTGCCTTCGTCGGCCAGCCGGGCGACCAGCGGCGTCTTGTCTACGTAGCAGTAACCTTCCTCGCGGATTTCCCGGAAGGTCTGGATGCCGATGGGGAGTTTGTTCATGGCTGGAAAGTTTCTCGCTATTAATCAATACTTACAACTCAAGCCTGGATCAGGCAAAAGCACGGCTGTTCAGCCAGCGCTGTTCGGGCGTACATCCGACCTGTTGGACCAATCCAGAATGATCCAACAGGGAACTATCGGCCCATCAAAAACTCAGCAAGCAGAGGTCTTCGTTCGCTCCCCGTTTCCCCGGAAGCCGCCATGTCCGAATCCCAGCGCCCCAATCGCCTGATCCACGAAACCAGTCCCTACCTGCGCCAGCACGCCTACAACCCGGTGGATTGGCATCCCTGGGGCGAGGAGGCACTGGACCTGGCCCGCCGCGAGGGCAAGCCGATTCTGCTGTCCATCGGTTACTCGGCCTGCCACTGGTGCCATGTCATGGCCCATGAATCCTTCGAGGATGAAGCCACCGCCCAGGTGATGAACGAACTGTTCGTCAATATCAAGGTGGACCGTGAGGAACGGCCCGATCTCGACAAGATTTACCAGACCGCCTTTCAAATCTTTCACCGGCGAGCCGGCGGCTGGCCGTTGACGATGTTTCTGACCCACGACGACCATGTCCCCTTCGTCGGCGGTACCTATTTTCCCAAAACCCCCCGTTACGGCATGCCAGCTTTCACCGACCTCCTGCACCGGGTCAGCACCCATTACCACCAGCACATGCGGGAGTTGCGCGAGCAGAACCAGGCGCTGCTGGATGCGCTGCGCGCCGAGATGGCCACGCCGACCGCGACTGGCGCCGCCGCCCTGGCCGCCGCCCCGCTCCAGACCGGACGCGACCAGCTCGTGGGTAGCCTCGATCCGGTCCATGGCGGCTTTGGCGGTGCCCCCAAATTTCCCCATCCCACCAGCCTGGAACGGTTGTTGCGACACTGGGTCGCCAGCGTCCAGAGCGGCCAGCCGGACTCCCCCGCGGAAACCGCCGTGCTGCTCACCCTGCGGCAAATGGCGCGGGGCGGGATTTACGACCATCTGGGCGGTGGTTTCTATCGCTACTCCGTGGACGCCGAATGGGGCATTCCCCACTTTGAGAAAATGCTGTACGACAACGGCCCATTGCTGGCGCTCTACAGCCAAGCCTGGCGGGCAACCGCCGATCCCTTGTTCCGCAAGGTCGCCGAGGAGACCGGCGCGTGGGCGATGCGGGAGATGCAGGCCCCGGACGGCGGCTATTACGCCACGCTCGATGCCGACTCCGAAGGCGAGGAGGGCAAGTTCTACCTGTGGACGCCCGACCAGATCCGAGAGTTGCTGAGCAGCACCGAAGAGTATATGACCTTCGCCGTTTGTTACGGCTTGGAGCAACCTCCCAATTTCGAGAATCGCGCCTGGCATTTGCGGCTCACCGCCGAACCCGCCGAACTGGCCGGCCGGTTAAGCGTGGAACCCGCGCAAGTTGCCGCCTGGCTGGCCAGCGCCCGGCGCACGCTGTTCGAAGCCCGGTCGCGGCGGATCTGGCCGGGCCGGGACGAGAAAATTCTGACTGCCTGGAACGGCTTGATGATCAAGGGCATGGCTGCTGCTGGCCGGCATCTGGGCCGGGCGGATTTCGTGGCGGCGGCCGAACGCGCCCTGGATTTTATCCTCGCCCGTCTGTGGCGGGAGGGTCGCCTGCTGGCGGTCTACAAGGATGGCCAGGCGCGGCTGAACGCCTATCTGGACGATTACGCCTTCCTGATTGATGGCGTTCTGGAACTGCTGCAATGCCGCTGGCGCGACGGCGACCTGGATTTCGCCCTAACCCTGGCTGATGTGCTACTCGACCAGTTCGAGGATCGCCAGTCCGGGGGCTTTTTCTTCACCGCCAACGATCACGAACCGTTGATCCAGCGGTCCAAACCGGCGCACGACGACGCCCTGCCGGCCGGCAACGGTATCGCCGCACAAATGCTTTTGAAGCTGGGACATCTCACCGGCCGGACGGCTTACCTCGATGCGGCGGAACGAACTCTGCGCTGGGCCTGGCCGGCACTCCAGCGGATGCCCAGCGCTTGCAACGCCTTGTTGTCGGCGCTGGAGGAGTATTTGGAACCGCCCCAGATCGTCGTGTTGCGTGGCGAGGCGGCGGCGTTGGAGGCGTGGCGGGAGCGGTGCGCCCAACCATGCGCGCCCCGTCGGCTGACGCTGGCGATTCCCGCGGCAGCGTCGGTGCCAACGGGATTGCTGGCCGAGCGGCGGCCGGGTGCTGCCCCGGTAACGGCTTACCTCTGCGGTGGGTTACAATGTCTGCCGCCAATTATGACGCTGGCCGAGTTGGAACCCGAGCTGGTTCGGACTGAGGCGATGATGCCCTGAACTGCCGATATGCCGACTTTACGGTGACTGGGCCGATTGTTCGCGAGTTTTTCACCGGCGAGCCCATGAGCTACCATAATTACTTTGTCGCCATGGTTCGAACCCCCGGCGCCCGGTGGTCAGGGCGCCATGGGATCATTCCCAGCAATGGGTCATCTTAAACCCGCCCCCTGGCGGAAAGCCGGTTGATTCCGCCGAGGGCCTGTATCAAACCATTCCCATACCCTGGAGAGGGCACGCCATTATGACCGTTCATCTCTATTTTTCGTTGATCCCCGAGGCGCTGATCGTTTCCATGCTCACGCCGGAGCAGTTTGGGCAGTACTACGCTACGGGTCCCAAGTACAAGTCCAAGGGACAGGCGATCTTCTTCGAGGTCGATTCCGCCTTCCGCCACGACTTTTTCGATATCGAGGAAGGCATCAGGCGCTGCGTGCCGCATCCGGACGGCACACCCAAGAATTCGGTTTACATTTCGGTCTACCGGGTATTGGAACATATCCCGATCAGCGCGCTGGGCAAGCTCTATCTGAGTACGGCTTACGGCCACACCCTGGGCTTGGAGCGGGGCACGATCACGCCGAGGGAAGTACCAGGGTTGCACATGTACCAGGACCTGGCGCCAATTAACAGCCTGGTGGTCAGCACGCTAGATCCGGTCAGCTACTATCAGGGGGTGACCAGCCAGCCGGCCAAGTTTATCCGGTTCCCCGGCCTGTGCTTTGTCGAACTGGGTCTGGGCGCGCTGGCGGCCGATCCCGAGAGTGGACCGGTAGGCGATCTGCCGTATTCATTCATGCACCACCTGCGCGAGGCTCTACTGGAGTTGGAGCCACAGAGCAAGCAGAGCAAGCTGGTGCATCGGGTGCATTCACTGGAATTCCCGTACCGGATGATCAAGAGCGGTTTCTACATGGGCAACGGTCCCGATCTGGCGTTCTATCCGATGCCTTCGCATGAAGCGCTGCGCCGGGAGAACAACCAGTGGTGGCGCTCGGCCAATCTCTGAAGCATTCGTTCCGGCCAGGCCATTTTCGCCGATCGTGGGAGCGCGACCGATGCGCGCTTCCGCGCCCTTCGTCATCGGCAAGATCCGCCGTTTTCTGGCCTTCCGGCCGTTCTTCTTGCGCCAGCGGACTCCGGTTCCTTGGGGTATCCGCCCCTTGAAGGCACGGTCGGCGGCGCGCAGAGTTATGGATTCCCCGTCTGCCGCCGGCTGTGCCGGCGCCAGCGCCACAGGAACAGCACCGGACCCGACAGACCGTACAGCAGGAAGCCGCCGAACAGCACCTTGGGGGGGTCGATCGAGATAAACACGAGCGCGAGCACCACCAGCAGCGCCGCCACGAACGGCACCCGCCCGCGTAGATCCACCTGCTTGAAACTCAGGTAAAGATTATTGCTGAACATCAGCGCCCCCGCGCCGATGATGACGATCAGCGCCGGCCATAGCATCTGGATACCGGTCAAACCCAGATCGGTGCTGAACCAGACCAGACCCGTCACGATGGCGGCGGCTGAGGGGCTGGGCAGGCCGGTGAAATAGCGCTTG
>JAGTSD010000021.1 GCA_018262135.1 Pseudomonadota bacterium
TTCCACCCAACAAAACACCGTGATGATAAACTCTTCCAGCGACATGGCTAGCGTCCTCCAGGTTAGGTTTTCTCTTTCCATCAATAACCTACGACGATAGCCGTGTCGCTTCAAGACCTAGCCGGTAAAGTTGCACATCGCGTATACCAAGGGTTTCTAAAGTTCGCATGATCAAGCAGATCAACTTGCGCAAGCGCTGTTTGAAAAATGCCTCGCTGCACGGCGCCGCTAGCCTGCGGGTATTGCTGTTATTCTGGTTATGGGTTCTGGTTACGGGTCAAGCATGAAGGCAGTGTTTTCCCATCCCTGGAATCTCAATCCCGCCGAGGCCGTGGCGCTGCAGCGGGAACTGCGCGCGCATCTGATCCTGACCGATCAACTGGGGGTGGTGCGGCGGGTCGCCGGAGTAGACGTGGGGTTCGAGGCGGACGGAACCGTGACCCGGGCGGCGGTGGCGGTGCTGCGCTATCCCGAACTCGATCTGCTGGAATCCGCCATTGCCTGCCGCCCGACCACGTTTCCCTACATCCCCGGCCTGCTGTCATTCCGAGAATTGCCAGCGGTGCTGGACGCTTTGGAGCGACTGCGCGAGCCGCCGGATTTGCTGCTGTGCGACGGGCAGGGCATCGCCCATCCGCGCCGGCTGGGCATCGCCAGTCATCTCGGCCTGCTGGTGGATATTCCGGCCATCGGCGTGGCCAAGACCCGGTTGTACGGGACGCATCAGGAACCGCCCGATCTCCGGGGGGCCTGGACGCCGCTGCGGGCGGAGGGGGAGAGCATCGGCGCGGTGCTGCGCACCCGGCCCGGCGTCAAACCGCTGTATGTCTCACCCGGCCATCGCATCAGCCTGGAAACGGCGATTGCTTACGTGATGGGTTGCTGTACCCGCTATCGCTTGCCGGAAACTACACGTTACGCCCACCGGTTGGCTTCCAAGATTCTGTAGCTGTTTGTTCCCTATTTTTCAGCGATTGCGTATTATCCATGGTATGGTGGGCGTGGACCGAGCGTCACAAGCATTGAAACGCCGCTGCTCGACCCTGGTTTGGATAATCTCGCAAGGGGAAGAAGGATGCTGTCACTCGGACGGGCGCGGGGATGGAGGCCGTTCATCGCGCCAGTACGCCGGATTTGGCCGGCCTGGCCCTGTTGGGTGGTGCTAACCGGCGTTCCGGGTGATTGCGGAATCGAGCCGGAGCCGTGGTTGCCGTCCCCCGAACTACTGGCGGATACCCGCTGGTTGGCCACCCTGCCATGATCGCCCCCCGCGCCTTCCCCATCAGTCACGGGCTGCCCTTGGGCTTGTTGCTGGTGCTGGTGCTGGTGTGGGGCGGCCTATCAGTTTACCGCTACTACGCCTGGAACGAACAGGTGCTGCGCCAGGGGTTGGAACAGGTTCGCGCCGACATGGCCCGCCTGGAGCTGACCTTAGGACGCGACGTGGCGCGCGGGGATTGGGACCGTGCCGAACAGGCTTTAACCTGGCTGAAGGTTCGACCGTCCGTCAAAACCCTGGCGGTGATCGACGCCGCCGGCCAAGTCGCATTGGCGACCGAAATAGCGTGGAAAGGCCAGCCCGCCATCGAGGTGCCGCATTTCGATCCCGCCGCGTTCCAGCAAGTCCGCGAACAGGGCCAACTGCTCGTTCTGACTGATACCGCGAGCCGGCATATTCACGCCTACTCTCCGCTGAGGCTGGCCGCGCCAGCGGGCGAACCATGGCCCGCGTGGCAAGGTGCGCTGTTTCTGGGATACGACCTTCGCCGCGATCAGGCGGCGCTGGGGCCGGTGCTGCTGCGGGAAAGCCTGGTGTTCGCCGGCGCCCTCCTGCTGGTCGCGCTGGCCCTGATGGGGTTGCTGCGGCGACAGGTGATCCAGCCGCTGGGGTATCTGACCGCCGCCGCCCGCCGTATCGCGGTCGGGGACTTCGATGATCGGGATATCCCATGGCGCGGTCGTGGCGAATTCAGTCAACTGGTGACCGCTTTCAACCGAATGCGCCAGCAGTTGCGGCTGACCATTGAGCAGTTGCGGGCGCGCGAAAAGCATCTGGCCATCACCTTGCGTTCGCTCGGTGATGCGGTCATCGTCACCGACGCCGGGGGGCGGGTGCAACGGATGAATCCGGTCGCGGAACGGCTCACCGGCTGGCTGACGAATCAGGCCGTCGGTGAGGCGGTGAGCCGGATTTTCAAGCTGACCGACGCCCGAACTCGCCAGCCGGTCGTCGATCCGGTCGCCCAAGCCTTGCAAAGCGGCGAGCAGGTCGAACTCGGCAACCACGTCACGCTCACCAGCCGCGACGGTCAGGAGTACCAGATCGCCGACAACGCCGCGCCGATCCGCGACGATGAGGGTGTTTTGCAAGGCGTGGTGCTGGTATTTCGCGACGTGACGGCGCAGTACGCCCTGCGCGAAGCCCTGCGCGAGAGCGAGACGCTCTACCGGACCCTGGTCACGGCGCTGGCCGATGGCGTGGTGCTGGTGGATCGCGCCGGCAACCTGGCGACCTGGAACGACAGCGCCTGCCGCATCCTCGGCCTGGATCCGAATCGTCCCGGCAGCTACAACCTGTTCGCCGACGACTGGGACGCGGTGCGGGAGGATGGCCGCCCGTTCCCGGCGGCGGAATTTCCCGCCACGCTGGCGCTGAACGACGGCCAGCCACGCCAGGGTGTGGTCATGGGCGTGCAGGGCGGCGGGGGCGTCAACCACTGGCTGCTGATCAACGCCCAGCCTCTGTTTCAACCCGACAGCCGACAACCCTACGCTGTGGTGGTGTCGTTCACCGACATCTCGGCCTACAAGGAGGCCGAGGAACGCATTCGCTATTTGGGGCTCCACGACGCGCTCACCGGCCTGCCCAACCGCCGCCATTTCTACGACCGGCTGGAGCAGGCCTTTACCGCCGCCCGCAGCACAAACAGCTACGGCGCGTTGCTGCTGGTCGATCTCGATCATTTCAAGGCGGTGAACGATGCGTTCGGCCACGACAGCGGCGATGAACTGTTGATCGAGGTGGCGCGGATGCTCCAGGCGATGGCGCCGTCCGGGAATGGCGTAGCCCGGTTGGGCGGCGACGATTTTGCGGTGGTATTGGAACAACTGGGTTCCGACGAAAAGTCGGTGGCGGTACGGGCCGAACGGGTAGCGGAACGCATTCTGGCCGCCTCCGACCGCAGCTTCACGCTCCAGGGGCGCGACTGCCCATTGAGCGCCAGCGTCGGCATCGTTCTGTTCTGCGATCCTCAGGAACGGCCGGAAGCGTTTCTCAAACGGGCCGAAGCTGCGATGTACGAGGCCAAGTCCGCCGGTCGCAACACGCTGCGCTTTTTCGATCCGACGCTGGCGGTGGCGCTGGCCGAGCGGGTGGCCCTGCACCACGATCTACGCCAGGCGCTGGCCGAGGAGCAACTGCTGTTGTACTGCCAGCCGCAACTGAACGCCGAGCGCCAGGTGGTCGGTGGCGAACTGCTGCTGCGCTGGCGGCACCCGCGCCGCGGCGCGGTAGCCTCCACCGACTTCATTCCCCTGGCCGAAGAGAGCGAGATGATCGTGGCGATCGGCCAGTGGGTCATCGAATCAGCCTGCCGGCGGCTGGCGTACTGGGAACGGGCCGGGCTGCTCGCACCCGATTTCGTTCTGGCGGTCAACGTCAGTCCGCGCCAGTTTCGCCAACCGAGTTTCGCCGCCGACATCAAGGTCGCCTTGCGCCAAAGCGGTTGCGACGCCCGCCGGCTCAAGCTGGAGATCACTGAGAGCCTGCTGATCGGCGAGGTGGACGAGGCGGTCGTCATCATGCAGCGGTTGAAAACACTGGGAATCGGCTTCGCGCTCGACGATTTCGGCACGGGCTATTCTTCCCTGTCCTATCTGCAGCGGTTGCCGCTGGATCAGCTCAAGATCGACCGCTCCTTCGTGCGCGATCTGGTCGAAAATCCCAACGACGCAGTGATCGTGGAAACGATCATCGCCATGGGCCGGCAGTTGCGATTGCAGGTGCTGGCGGAAGGCGTGGAAACCGAGGCGCAGTACGCGTTCCTGAACGCGCGCGGCTGCGATCAGTTTCAGGGCTACCTGTTCGGTCAGGCCCTGCCGCTGGAGGAGTTCGAACGGCTACTCGTTGCACGCACCGGACCCGAACCGATCAAATGGTCGTGAGCCGGGGCTGGTCGCCCAGGTAGAGCAGCCGCTGGGCTTCCTCGAAGAAATCCGGCTGTTCCAGCAGTTCGCGACTGGAGAACTTGACCAGCAACACCACAAACCGCTGGCTCCCAACCCGGACCTCCCGGAAGGTCAGGGTGTTGCTGGCCCGCGCCGAGCCCGGCTCGACCTTGACGTTCATGTGATCCAGCGTGAGCGAGACGGGGTCCAGCCGGAAGTGCTGTTCCGGCTCGCTCAGGGTCTCGGCGACCAGCGCGAGATGATGGTCGAGGGTGGCGGTGTCAGCGCGAATCTGGCTCAGTTCGGTTTGAATGTCTTCGAGTTGGCGCTCGATGGCGGCGCGATCGGGCGACGGCGACGACCCCGCTTCCCCCAGCAGCGATTCCAGGCCCAGCCCCGCCGATTTGAGCACGCCAGCCTTGTTCTGGAGCAGATGACGTTGGCGCTTCTCCAGTTCCTGTTTGCGAGCGCGCAGGGAGAGAAGATGTCGCAGCGCACCCTCGATCAGGTAATCGAACATCCCATGCAGCAGTTCCCGGCGGGTCTCGGCTTCGCTGGGATTTGGAAACACCACCCGGGGCTCCTTGAACAGGACGGCAACCTGGGGCACTTCACGTTGCAGCTGGTCGCCCTGCATGGCAATACCCAGAGTGTTGCGTTCGATCCGTTCCGCCCGCAGCGCGGCGTACAGTTCCGGGGGACACGATCCGTTGCTGCGCTGGCGGTAGTTGCGCATGGCCGGGCTGAAGCTCAGGGTTTCCAGCAACTGCTCGGGCGAGGCGAACAGGGCGCGTAGATGCGGATCGGTGATAAACCCGCGCCGCCCGGCCTCAATGGGGGGCGGCAGAACCGAGATCTGCGCCATCACGTAATCAATCGTCCGTTCCACCGGCGCCCTGAGCTTGCGGCGGTAGTGGCGCACCGCGCGCAGCCGGGGATCGGTGCCATCCACCACGCGTTCGATTGCTGCCTGGATCATGGCTTTGTCAAACCGGCTTCTGGGTTCCCGCGCCACGCTGAGGAGCGAGTTGATAAAACGCAATACCATGGCCGCTGGACTCCGCAAGGCGGGCGGCTGCCCGCCACGCGAAGTTTAGTGCGCGCAATCGAAACTGCAGGGCAGAGTTAGGGGGGCCAAGCGAATCTTCAGCCCGGCGTTCCCGGCAGCGGCGACCATTGATACAGCCAGGTTTCACTGAGCGCGCCATGGGCGTCGCGCAGGTAGCAGCGCAAATCCACCGGTTGGCTGCCGCCGGCGACGAGGTCGAAGTGGCAGCGCCACAGGTCGGATTCCTTGATCGGCCGGGCCACCACATCGCGAATTTCGCCACGCGAGGCGGTCGCTACCGCCTGTACCTTGGCATCCTGGGGCAACTGCGCCAGTGGCCCGCCCTGGAAATCAATGACGAACTTGCGCATTGGCTCGGTTAGCTTCTGGCCGGGCATGCCGCCGGAACCAAGCCGGGTGGCGACCACCTCGGCGACCGTAGACCGGACCGGCGGCCGGGCACCCCAGTACAGGCGATAGTCGAACGCCATCTCCCGGCCCGGCTCGGCTGCTTGCGCGGGGTTCCAGAACGCCACGATGTTGTCGAAGGTTTCGTCGGCAGTGGGCAGTTCGATCAGTTGCACCGTGCCCCGGCCCCAGTGACCCAACGGCTCCACCCACAGCGAAGGCCGCTTGTGGTAGAAGGCGGCGTCGTCCTGGTAGTGGGCGAACTCGCGGTCGCGTTGCAGCAGGCCAAAGCCGCGCGGGTTGTCGTCCAGGAAAGAGTTGACCCGGATGTAGTGTGGATTGAGGATCGGTCGCCAGATCCACTCACCCGTGCCCGTCCACAGCGCCAGTCCGTCGGAATCGTGGATTTCGGGGCGATAGTCGTCGGCGATGCGCCGGTCGTTCTCGCCGCACTGGAACATCGAGGTCATCGGCGCGATGCCCAGCCGTTCGATGGGCCGGCGCGGGAACAGCCGGGCCTCGACCTGCATGATCGTGACCTCGCCGGGGGTGACGACGAAGCGGTAGGCGCCGGTGGCGCTGGGGCCGTCGAGCAGAGCGTGCAGGGTCAGGGCGGTGGCGGTCGGCGCGGGCCGCTCCAGCCAGAACGCGCGGAACGCGGGGAACTCCTCCGGGCGGTCCATGCCGGTATCAATGGCCAAGCCACGAGCCGACAGGCCATACTGCTTGCTGGCGCCGACCGCCCGGAAGTAGCTGGCGCCGAGGAAGGCAAACATGTCCCGGTCCCAGTCGGCGCGGCTGTTGACCCGGAAGCCGGCGAAACCCAGATCGCCGACCTGTTCGGGAATCCGGTCCTTGACTTTCGGGCCGTATTTATACAGATCGGAGGAAAAGTGGATCGGATGGGCGATGCCGTCGGCGACTTCGTACAGGCTGACGGGATGATGGAAATACAGCCCCAGATGGAAAAACCGCGCCTGGAACGGCAGTTCGCCGCCGCCCCACAGGCTGCGCTCGGCGCGGAAGTTGTTGAGGGCCTGGTAATCGTCGTAATCCATCGCCGCCAGCCATGGCGGCCGTGCGTCGGCGGGAGGGATATAGGATTCCCGGGCCAGGCGTTGCGCGGTTTCGCGCAGCCACTCCAGGCTGAATGGCTGACCTTCGGTTGAAGAATCGCCTCTGATCGCGGCGTGAGCGAACGAGGCTGGCAAGGCTCCGCAAGCGGCCAGCGTTAGCAATCCGGTCAGGAAAGTCCGTCGTCTCATGGTTCTCGTCGCACCCTGTCGTTTTTGTTGTGGGAGGAACGTGGGTCGGAAAGCTCCTCTCCGAAAGGGCGAGGAGCGTGTCGGGATGGTGCGCTCAGCCCGCGATCTGTTTCTGGATGGCGGCTACGACGCCCTCGCTGGTGGGAGCGGTGATGGTGAGCAGAAAACCTTCCCGACGGTAGAAGGCCACCAGCGGAGCGGTTTTCTCCTGGTAGATATCGAGACGCCGGCTGATGGCCGCCTCGGTTTCGTCGGCGCGCTGCACCACCGCGCTGCCGCATTTGTCGCAGATCCCCTCGACCTTGGGCGGCTGGCTCCGGACATTGTAGATCGCCTGGCACTGGGGATTGACGCAGGTACGGCGGGTCGTCAGCCGGTTGAGAATCTCCTCGCGCGGCACTTCGATGTTCGCCACCACATCGAGTTGGACGCCCAGTCTGGCCAGCATCGTCTTGAGGGCTTCGGCCTGGGGGATGGTGCGGGGGAAGCCGTCCAGCAGGAAGCCCTTGGCGCAATCCGGCTCCTGCAGGCGTTTTTCCATGATGCCCAGGATCAGATCATCGGGCACCAGGTCGCCGGCTTTCATGAAGGCCTCGGCCTTCCTGCCCAGCTCCGTGCCAGCTTGCACCGCGCCGCGCAGGATGTCGCCGGTGGAAATTTGCACCGAACCGTCCAACTGGGTCAGCAGCTTGGCTACGGTGCCCTTACCGGCGCCTGGAGCGCCCAACAGAATCAATCGCATATAAGGTTTCCTCGTGATTTCGGGAGCGATGACGGAATGGGTGACCGCCAACCAGCGCGAACGCGCCAGCCAGCGCCGCGCGCAATCACGAATGTTGCCCGCGATGGACTGAAGGAATCAATCCCTTGCGCGCGGGGCTACCGAAGTTTGCGTAAAATGAGGATCACTATTAGCCGGGGTCAGGGGTTACCGATGAACAGGGCCTGGTTGCGCTATCTCGTGCTGTCGCTGCTGCTGGGGTTCGGCTTCCAGGCCGGTCATGCGGCCTCCCCGGTCAGCCCGGCGGCCTCCGCCACCCCGACGATCGAGCAGGTGCAGGCCAGACTGGCCGCGCTCGCCAACATTCGCGATTTGCCGGAGAGCGAACGCACCCAAGCCAGGGATTTGTACCAGCAGACCATCAGCCAGTTGCAGGCTGCGAAAAACTTCGCCGACCGCACCGCCACTTACCAGCAACTGCTGCAATCCGCCCCGGCGGAGGCCACCCGCCTGCAACAGGGTCTGACCGACAAGCCTCCGCCCGCGCCATCGCCCGCGCTGTCCGCCGACGAACTGGCCAAACAGCTCGCGCAAGTCCAGGTCAGTCTGGGCGATGCCCAGAAGCGTCTGAACGATCTGGACCAGCAACTGACGGCGCAGCAGGCCCGCCCCAAGAATATCCCGACCGAGTTGAGTGGCCTGAAGCAGCAGGTCGTCGAACTGGACGCCAAACTGCAAGCCGACAGTCTGGCCGCTGCCTCCCCGCTGCTGGCCGATGCCCGGCTGGTGGCGCTGACCACCCAGCGCCAGGCGTTGACTCAGCAGATCACGATGCTGGAGCAGGAACGGCTGAGCTACGACGCCCGTCTGGCGTTGCTGAACGCCCAGCGCGCCACTGCCGTGCAGGATGTCGCGCGCGTCCAGATCCAGGTCCAGCAACTGCAAGGGCTGCTCAACACCCGCCGCCGCGATGAAGCCGCCGCAGTCGCGCAACAAACCGCCCAGGCCACTGAGGAAGCCGCCGCCCAACCGACGGTAGTTCAGGCCGCCGCCGCGGAAAACGCCGCCATCAGCCGCCGGTTGAAGGAGATCGTGCAACAGGGCGACGAGATCAGCGCTCGCCAGACCCGGTTCGACCAGAGCCTGGCGGAGTTGACAGAGCGGATGCGCGGGATCAAGCAGCAGCTCGGCATCGCCGGGTTCAGCGACGCCATCGGACCGATTCTATTGGAAGAGCGGCGCAACCTGCCGGACGTGCGCCAGTACCAGCGCAATGCCAGCGAGCGCCAGCAGCAAATCGTTCAGGCCCGCCTGGAGCAATACCAGACCGAGGAACAACTGCGCCGCGCCCGCGCCGTCGAGGATCAACTCAAGGACCTGGCCGCTGAGTTCGACCCAAAATGGTCGGACGCGCAGCGGCAGGCGGTCGGCGCCGAGTTGCGCTCCCTGTTGATCGACCGCCAGCAATTGCTGGAAAAGCTCAGCGGTGGGTACGCCAACCTCATCACCCAACTGGTGGCGGCGGACGACAGCCAGCGCAAATTGAGTGACCAGGCCGAACAATACGGGACGCTGCTTGACCGCTATTTACTGTGGATCCGCAGTAGCTCGCAGCTCAATACCGAATGGTTGCAAGGGCTAAACCGGGCGCTGAACTGGCTGATTGCGCCGGCGCACTGGCGAGCGGTGGGGCAAAACCTCCTGCGCGGCGCGCAAAGCCAACCGCTGCTGGCATTGCTGGGCGTTCTGGCGCCGCTGGGCTTGCTGTACTACCGCCGGCGGTTGATCCGGCTTCTGGGGGAGGAGGTGAATGCCATCGGCGATGTCCGCCACGACCAGTTCTGGCTGACCGTGCGCGCCTTGGGGATCACCGCGCTGCTGGCGCTGCCCTGGCCGTGGCTGCTGGGCTGGCTGGCCTGGTTTTTGCGAAACGCCAGCGACGATGCGGACTTCTCGCGCGGGTTGAGTCAGGGCCTGATCGTTGGCGTGTTCGTGACGATGACCTGCACCTTCCTGCGCCAGCTCTGCCGTCCCCAGGGGGTGGCGATCGCGCACTTTGGCTGGCATGAGGCCGGTTGCCAGTGGTTGCGCCGCCATCTGAACTGGTTTCTGTGGATCGGGCCGTTGAGCGTGATCATCAGCCGGCTGTACGATGTGCAACCCGAAACGCGGTATGGCGATACCCTGGGGCGGACGGTCTTTTGCATCGGCACGCTGGCGTTGACGGGGCTGCTCTGGCGGGTGCTGAATCCCCACCAGCCGTTGCTGGTGGAACTGGCGGCGCAGCGCGCGGGCGCAACTTGGCGGCTGCGTTATGTCTGGTATCCCCTGATTGTGGGGGGGTATTTGCTGATGGTGCTGCTGGCGTTGTCCGGCTACTACTACACGGCGTTGCAGTTGCGGGGCCGTCTGGCGTTCACGGGCTGGCTGTTGCTGGGCGCGGTGCTGCTGGTTAACCTGTTCCTGCGCTGGTTGAACATCAGCCAGCGTCGCCTGGCCCTGCAACGCGCCCTGGCCAAGCGCGAGGCGCAACTGGCGGCTCGCGCCACCAAGGACGCCGCGCCAGCTTCCGGGGAGATCCCGCTGGACCTCCAACCGCCGCCGGACCTGGACCTGACCACCATCAACGAACAGACCCGTGGCCTGATGAATCTGCTGGTGCTGCTGGGACTGGGGTTTGGGCTGTGGCAAATCTGGGGCGGGCTGATCCCGGCCTTCACCATTCTCAACGACATCACCCTTTGGCATCAGACGGTGCAGACCGCCGCCGGCGCGCAGGTGGCGGATATTACCCTGGGCAACATCGTGGGGGCCGTAGCGCTGTTGCTGCTGGTCGGGTTTCTGGCCCACAACCTGCCGGGTGTCCTGGAACTGGTGGTGTTGCAGCGGCTGGAGATCGAGCCGGGCAACCGCAACGCCATCATCACCATCAGCCGCTATCTGATTACCGCCATCGGGTTGGTGGTGGCGTTGGACATCATCGGCATCGGCTGGGATCAGGTGCAATGGCTGGTGGCGGCGCTCGGCGTTGGGCTGGGGTTCGGCCTGAAGGAAATCTTCAGCAATTTCTTTTCCGGGTTGATTCTGCTGCTGGAGCGGCCGATCCGGGTGGGCGATACGGTGACGCTCGACACGTTGAGCGGGATGGTCTCGCGCATCAATATCCGCGCCACCACCATCATCGACTGGGATCGCAAGGAAACCATCATTCCCAACAACAACCTCCTGACCAATTCGCTGACCAATTGGACCCGGAACGATCCGATCACCCGACTGGTGATTCCGGTGGGAGTCGGTTACGACAGCGATCCTGCGCGGGTTCACGATGTCCTGCTGGCGGTAGCGGCCGCGCATCCACTGGTGCTCAAGGAGCCGGCCCCAGCCGTTCTGTTTCTGGAGTTTGGCGAGAGCGCACTGAAGTTCGAGGTGCGGGTGTTTGTGCGGGAACTGGCCAACCGCCTGCCAGTGACCCACGAGTTGCACGGCCACATTCTCCAGGCGCTGGGCGAGAATCGGATCGAGATGCCTTTCCCACAGCGGGATGTTCATCTGCGCAGCGTGGCCGCTGAGTTGCAGCCTGGGCTCGGCACGCCCCAGCCTTGATCGGGTGACCATCGCGTGTCCAATGCCGGTGATGCCGGAGCAGTTGCGTGGAACCGTTGGCAACGCTGGATCGTCGTCTGGCTATGGACCAGAATGGACGGAAAAGGCTTGGAAACGTCGCTTGAGTGGTCGGGGTGACAGGATTTGAACCTGCGACTCCTGCCTCCCGAATCCAGAGCTTAGCCTATTAGTATCCATTCAACAATCACTTAGCGCCATCCGCCC
>JAGTSD010000204.1 GCA_018262135.1 Pseudomonadota bacterium
TGCCGCGAGCCGACTTTTATCACTGGATTCTGGTGGATCTGCTCCCGGAACCGGCACGCATCCTGGCGGGTGAGTTCTCCGATGGCGTCACACCGGGCGGCAAAGCAGGGCCGGAAGGTCCCCGTGGTACCCGCCAGGGCATCAACAATTACCGGGAATGGTTCGCCGGCGATCCCGCCATGGCGGGCGACTATTTCGGCTACGATGGCCCCTGCCCGCCCTGGAACGACAGCATCGTCCACCACTACGTTTTCACCCTCTACGCGCTCGACGTGGCGCGCTGCCCGGTCGAAGGCAAATTCACCGGTCCCGAGGTGCTGGCCGCGATGGCCGGCCATATTCTTGGCCAGGCGAGCATCACCGGCACCTATAGCCTGAACCCGGCCGTACCGGCCTGAATCGCTGGCTACGACCTTCATTTGCTCGGAGACCGGTGGCCGTCGTCGCGGCACGACTCGTCCGTTTGACTGGATCACCCGGCAAGCAGCGCGCCGGTCTCCCATTTTCGCCAGGAGTGCGCCATGAGTCCCGCCGATCCCATCTCCCGCGTCAACAGTCGCCGGAACAAACGCTGGTATCTGGTCCTGTATCTGCGCGTCTTCGATCAGGATACCGGCGAATTGCTGGGCCACATCGTGGATATCAACAAGGAAGGTATTCGGCTGGTCAGCGACAAACCCATTCCGCTCAACCAGATCTTCCGTTTGTGGGTGGACGTACCCAAGGAAAATGCCCCACGCCAGCGCATTCACCTGGAGGTGGAGAGCCTGTGGAGCGGCCGGGATGTCAATCCTGATTTCTACGCGACCGGCTTCCGCATCCAGAACATCAGCACCCAGGCGCTATTGCAACTGCAATTACTGATCGAAGATTTCAAGTTCTAATACCGGTTCCCAACAGGTTTTATTGGAATCAGTGAGTAGGATGCGGTGACGAAGGAACCGCATCCATCGCGACCGATGCGGTTCGCAAGCTCACCGCATCCTACGACTACGACTTCATCCAAGCGTACCTGTTAAAAGTCAAAATCTGCTAGGAATTGGTATAAGCGCCCGGCAGGGTATCTGGCATTGGATATGCAAAACTCCAGATGGACGCCCCAGCGTCTGGTGGCCCGAACCCATGGTTTGGGCTGCAATCGAGACTCAAGCTGGAGAGATGCCATCATGTCATTTGCCATCGCCGCCGACCATGCGCTGGTATGGGATAACCAGCAGACCAGAATGGTACGCAAAATCCGGGTCGCCGTGAGCCTGGTAGGCAATCGCGGCAGCGTGTACCGCGAAGCCGGGCCTCTGTACGTGGAAACCGCGCAGGAAGTGTTCGAAGCGGTGCAACTGCTGCGAAAGCGGCTGATTGATTCGCTGTTGTCCGGGGTCAGATGAACGCGGCGAGGGCGCGACATGGCCAGACATCTTTCGCTTCGTTCGTTCCCCGCTGCTGCTTCCGCTTCCGTTTTAACCGACGCGGCCTGAATGCTTCAGGCTGCGTCGTTGCGTCCCCGCCCGTTTTACCGCCCTCCTCCCCCCGCATTGCTGCGCGCCGGCGTTTACCCAAACACCTCCCGGTAGCTGGCGTACACCGCGCCGACTGTCACCGGTCCCAGGATCAGGAAACCGAGCCCAAACGGAATGGCCGCCACCACCGCCAGCACCAGATAGATCAGCCCGAACACCAGCAGGGGCAGGATGTTGATCCAGCAGGCCGCAACGCTGTCCTGCGCAGCCGGCCAGGCGTTTTGCCCGCCCAGCATCACCAAGGGTATCCCGTAGAACAGCGCCATGGCGATCAGAACGCTGATCGTCAGGACGATGAGCAAAGCGATCAGGCCAGCGCCGGCGAAAAGACCGCCCATGGCCTCGGGTGGAACGATGGCGCCCGTACTGTCCAGCGCGGCCCCCATCATCAAACCGCCGCCCATGAACACGGCGATCACCAGCGCCATCAGCGCATAGCCGGCCAGACTGATCGCACCGAGCAGGACCAGCGGCCCCAGCCGCTCCTGATCCTGGAAGCCCCGGAACAGATGGACGATTTCCAGCGGTTCGCCTCGCGCCAGCGCCGCCGCCCCGTACAGCATCCCGCCCGCCAGCACCGGCGACAACAACGCATAGGCCAACCCGCCGACGAAGGGAATAAACGACAACACCACGCTGATCCCAAGATAGATCAGCAGGATGACGATCCAGATTCCCGGCGCCTGGGCGAATAATTGCCAGCCCTCGACGAGCCAACCCCAACCGCGCCCAGCGTCCACCCGCATCATGGCCATATTTTTATCCTCCTGTTGGTAATGAGTGGATTGATCAGTCAGCATCGAGCGCATCGGGATCAACACCCAGCGCGCGTAACCGCTCGGCCAGCCGCTCGGCGCGCTGCCGCTCCGCTTCGGCGCGCTGCCGTTCCGCCTCGGCGCGTTGTTCCAGTTCCAGAAAGGTCTCGAACCGCCGGCCGTCGGGTCGGTACAGCACCAGATCGTTACCCTCCAGGCTGAAGCGCACTCTCAGGCGCGGGCTGACCCAGCCTTCCATGTCCCGCACATCCTCCAAATATTCGCCCCGCCGCACCCAGCCATCGAGGCTGCCGCGATCCGGGTCGTAGACGTAATACTCCTCCACGCCGTAGCGTTCGTAAAAGCGAAACTTGCGGGTCATCTCGGCCACGGTGTTACCGGGTGAGAGCACCTCGAACACCACCTGCGGCGCCAGACCGCCTTCTTTCCACTGCTGGTAGGAACCCCGATCCCCGGGCGGGCGGCCAAACACTACCATCGCGTCAGGCGCAGCGCGGATTTGATTGTTACCTTCCACCGGATACCAGAGCAGATCGCCGGCTACAAACACATCGGGCCGGTCGGCGAACAGCGCGGCCAGGCCGCCTTGTATCGTGACGATGTAGCGGAACTGCCGGGTATTGTCGGCCATGGGTTGTCCGTCGCTATCGGGATAGACCATCTCGGCGGATGATGCGGGAAGTGGCTTGACAGTCGCCCCTGTCCCCAGCAGCGGCGGTGGGGTTGGTGGCTTCGCGGTAGGGGGTGTAACGGCAGTTGCGGTCATGGCGACCTCCAGTCAGCGATTTCTGCAATCGGTACTCAAGCGTACACGCGGCGTAGCCCGCTGTCATCGGGCACAAAAAAACCCGCCGGCTTTCGCCAGCGGGCTCGTTCTGAATAGCGGGCAGCGGGTCAGGCCACCCAGATGATTACAGCGCCTCGAACACTCCCGCCGCGCCCATGCCGGTGCCGATGCACATGGTCACCATGCCGTACTTGCCGCCGCGCCGGCGCATCCCATGCACCAGAGTAGCCACCCGGATCGCGCCAGTCGCGCCCAGCGGATGCCCCAGGGCAATCGCGCCGCCCAGCGGGTTGACCTTGGCCGGATCGAGGCCCAGGTCGCGGACCACCGCCAGACTCTGCGCGGCAAAGGCCTCGTTCAACTCGAACCAGTCAATGTCGTCCTTCTTCAGCCCAGCCAAGTCGAGCGCCTTCGGAATCGCGGCGATGGGGCCGATGCCCATGATCCGCGCCGGCACACCAGCCACGGCGAAGCTGACAAAACGGGCCAATGGTTTCAGGTTCAACTCCTTGACCATCCGCTCGCTCATCAGTACCACCGCGCCCGCGCCGTCGCTCATCTGCGAACTGTTGCCGGCGGTGACGCTGCCCCGGGCGGCGAACACCGGCTTGAGCTTGGCCAGCGCCGCCAGGTTGCTGTCGGGACGCGGACCTTCATCGTTCTCCAGCACCCGCTCGCGGATTTTCACCTGCATGACCTTGCTGTCCGGCAACCGGTCCAGCACCGTGTAGGGCAGGATTTCCTGCTTGAATTCGCCGCTGGCGATGGCGGCGGATGCCCGGCGATGGCTCTCCACCGCGAAGGCGTCCTGATCCTCGCGGGAGATTTTCCATTCCTGCGCGACCTTCTCCGCCGTCAGGCCCATGCCGTAGGCGATACCGATGTTCTCATCCTTGGCGAACACGTCGGGATTGAGGGCGATCTTGTTACCGCCCATCGGAATCATGGTCATGGTTTCCGTCCCGGCGGCGAGCATCACATCCGCCTCGCCCAGCCGGATGCGGTCGGCGGCCTGCGCCACCGCCTGCACCCCGGAAGCGCAGAACCGGTTGATGGTCATGCCTGGCACGCTATCCGGCAGGCCGGCCAGCAGCAGGCCGATGCGGGCCACGTTCATGCCCTGCTCGCCCTCCGGCATGGCGCAGCCGACGATCACGTCGCCGACCAGTTTCGGGTCCAGCCCCGGGCATTGATTCAGCACCCCGCGCAGCACGTGGGCCAGCAGATCATCCGGGCGGGTGTTGCGGAACACGCCGCGCGCCTTGCCCACCGG
>JAGTSD010000468.1 GCA_018262135.1 Pseudomonadota bacterium
TTTTCGGCCATACCGGCGGGGCCATCATCCCTCTGCACGCTGAAATGAATCTCCGAATGCGCCAGGGACGAAAGACGCCCCGCTTCATTCTCTGCCGCCAGGAGGGCGGGGCGGGCCACGCCGCCGAAGGGTACGCCCGCGCCAGCGGCCGGATCGGGGTCGCGCTGGTCACCTCCGGACCGGGAGCCACCAACCTGGTCACGCCCATCGCCGACGCCTACAAGGATTCGGTGCCCTGCGTGTTCATCACCGGTCAGGTGCCCGTTTCCATGCTCGGCAAGGATGCCTTCCAGGAAGTGGACATGGTGGGCATCACCCGCTCCATCAGCAAGCACAATTATCTGGTCCGGGATACCGACGATCTGGGCGGGGTGTTGCGCCAGGCCTTCTTCATCGCCGGCAGCGGCCGGCCGGGGCCGGTGGTGGTGGACATCTGCAAGAATGCCCTGGTCGGCCAGTCGGCGCAGGGTCACAAACCGCGGCGCCTGCGCGGCTATCATCCCCAGTTCACCATGCACCGGCCGACGGCGGACCGCCTGCTGGCGGCGCTGGCCCAGGCGCGGCGCCCGGTGGTGATGGCCGGCGGCGGGGTCATCAGCAGTGAGGCCAGCGCCGAGTTGCGGCGGTTCGTGGACCAGTACCGGCTGCCCATCACCCTGACCTTCATGGGGCTGGGCGCGGTCCCGCACGATCAGCCGGGCATGCACGGCACGGTGGCAGCCAACCGGGCGCTGCGGGACGCTGATTTCATCCTCAACATCGGCGCCCGCTTCGACGACCGGGTCGCGGTCCGGGAATTCGGTCACCGCATCACCCTCGCCCATGTAGATATCGACGCCACCGAAATCAACAAGGCCGTCCCGGTGGAATACGCCCTGCGCGCCAACGCCCGGGATTTCCTGTTCCACGCCAGCCATCGGGAACCGGCGGGGGCGGATTGGGCCGGCTGGCTGGCAACGCTGCGCGCCTGGAAGGAGGAACACGCGCCCGGCTACCGAACCGGCGGGAATTTCATCAAGCCGCAGCAATTTATCGAGGAACTGTCCCGGCTGACTAACAAAACCAGTGTTGTGGTCACCGGCGTCGGCCAGCATCAGATGTGGGCGGCGCTGTTCTACAACTACCAGGAGCCGCGCCAGTGGATCAGTTCGGGCGGGCTGGGCACCATGGGGTTCGGCTTGCCCGCCGCCATTGGCGCCTGCTACGCCCGTCCAGACAAGACCGTGCTCTGCATTGATGGCGACGGCAGTTTCCAGATGAATCTCCAGGAACTGGCTACCATTGCCGCCAACCGTATCCCGGTCAAGGTGTTCATTCTCAACAACGGGTTCCTGGGCATGGTCCGGCAGTGGGAGGACATGTTCAACGAGGGCCATCATTATGAGACCTGCCTAGTCCGCACGGCGGAATGCGATCCGGCCTGCATCGAGGGCAAGGAATGCCGGACGCCAAATCCCAACTATCTGAACCTGAATCGGGTGTTTCCCGGCATCGAAACGGTGCGAATCACCCATCCCCCGGAGATCCGGGAAGGTATCGAACGGGCACTGGCCTACGACGGCCCCTGCGTGGTGGATGTCTGGGTCGAGCGCACCGAGGACGTCAAGCCGATGATCCCACCGGGTGGACGTTTGGCGGATATGATTCATACGCTGGAGTGAGCGACATTCCTTTCCCTCCTTTGAAGAGGTCTACGCGGTGGAGAAACTTCAATACTCCACCCGAAAGGTCGGGCTGTCTTCCGGGCGATGGTGGCGCTTGTCGTAGAGGCGGGTGGTGGCGACGTTGGCGTGGCCCAGCCACGCCTGCACCTTGGCGAGGTCGGCTAGCGCCGCACCACGTCCTGGTAGATCGAGGTGGGGTTGAGCGGCTTGTTCAGCGTGCCGGTGGTGTTATTCCGCACCGGGCGAAACAGCGGCCCGGCTTCGTCGTTAGAGTGACCGGCGGCGGCCAGATAGGCCTGGATCAGCCGGGCGGCCTTGGGGGCGACCGGCACGAAGCGGATCTTGGCGCCCTTGCCCTCGATCCGCAGATGCAGCACCCCTTCGCGCTGCTGCAGATCGCGCACCTGCAAGCGGCATAGTTCGTCCCGGCGCAGGCCATGGTAGAGCAGCGTGGCCAGGATGGCCCGGTCCCGCTGGCCTTTCAGGGTGTCTTCCGGCGGCGCGGCGAGCAGGGCCCGCGCCTGGGCGTCGCTCAGGGCCGGGGTCAGCCCTTCGGAGTAATGCGCCCTGGGCCGCTTCACCCCGTCCGCCGGATTGTGCGGCACCGCGTGGTGCTCGCAGAGATAATCGAACAGCGACGCCAGCGCAGCCAGCTTGCGGCGGATGGAGGACGGCGTCAGCCCCCGCCGTTCCAGGTCCTGGCGCCAGGCGATCAGGTGAGCGCGGGTGACGGTGCGAAAGTCCTCCGGGCGGGCGATCCCGACGAAGGCAGTGAAGTCCCGCAGGTCCTGCTGGTAGGCCCGCCGAGTACGGGGATTGGTAATATTGGCGAACCACTCCAACTCGGGCGGTACTTCGGCCAGGCCCCGGAATTCGGCGGCGGTCAGGGTGCGGGCGGGCACAGGGGCCGGTTCGGTGGGGAGAGTGAGCGGGGTGTCGTTCATGGGGCCAGTATAGCCGACGGGGGTCGGTTCAGCCAAGATAAAAGGCATTATCGGGGGTGAAGGGACCGGCGCCTGCTACGATAAATAACGTGTTACGTGTTATGTTAAAATGATCAGGACGGCGGTTTTCGCCATCCCTCCCCGCTGCGACGGTTCTCGTGGGAACCGGCGACCCGCTTGGCTGGATCTCGGTCCCGTGACTACACTTATTTTCATCGGCGGCGCGCGGTACGCTGCCAGCGCGGCAGAGGCAGGCCGTCCGCCCTCGCCTTCGGAACCCCCTGCCCTTCCTTGCGCGGCGGTGATCCTGGATATCCTGACCGTGTTCAGCCGCCAGTCGAGTTTCCTGTCGATGCCTGGGGGGAGTTACCTTTGATGGCCTTTCTATAGTAACGGAGAAATTTTTCGACCTGTACGATTAACCTAAGCCGCTTTAACCACCTTAACCACCCACGTAAAAGGAATAGTGCGGTTTTCTATCCATGGCTGCGTTGCGTTGTTGAGGGTGACCGCCGCTAATGAGGTCAACGCATACGACCCCTTTTCAGACCAACTCATCCCGTGGTGTTTTTGACGCTTGGCGG
>JAGTSD010000205.1 GCA_018262135.1 Pseudomonadota bacterium
GAACTGGCCGGGCCGGGCGTCCGGCTGGGAGTGCGCACGGCCGACATTTTCCCCGGCTGCCTGCGGCTGCGATTCGCGAACGCCGCCGTCGGCGATCCGCGCCAGCATTCAGACGCGGTGTTGCCGGAATGGCGGGCCGGCCGGCCAGTCGCGCCCCGGCTGGAAGCGGAAACGGCGGTGTTCGTGGCGGAGGCGGGCCGAATCGAACTCGGTGCGGCGACCTTGCGGCTGGAACTGGCTGGCTTCGCTCTGACGACGGTCGCAGCGGGCGTCGGCGCGTGCGGCGAGGCGCTGCTGCTCGATTTCGCCATCGCGGCGGTGGACGGCTGCTACGGCTTCGGCGAGCGCACCAAGCGTCTCAACAAGCTCGGCGACAGCGCCGACTGCCTGACCGTGGACGTGGTGGCGGTGTTTCGCCACACCTACGCCCGCGATGACTACGACCCCACCTACGTCGCCATTCCCTTCGCCATTCTCAAAAACGGCGAGCGGTTTCTGGGGCTGTTTTTCGACAATCCCGGCCGGGCGATCCTGGACGCCGGCAAGTTCCAGCCGGGCGAGTTCGGGTATCAAAGTTTGCCGGAGGTGGTCCGGCGCTACGCGGCATTGACCGGTCGAGCGCCGTTGCCGCCGCTGTGGGCGCTGGGCTATCACCAGTGCCGCTGGGGCTATCAGTACGAGGCAGAATTTCGGGAACTGGCCGCCCAATTCGCCGCCGCCGACATCCCGGTCAGCGCCCTGTGGTACGACATTGACTACATGGACGACAACCGGCTGTTTACCTGGGACCAGGTAGATTTTCCAGATCCCGCCGCCTTGAACCGCGACCTGAAGGCCGTCGGCATCCGCGCCGTGACGATTGTGGACCCCGGCGTGAAGCGCGAGCCGGGCTACGCGGTTTACGACAGCGGGCGGCAGCAGCGGGTGTTCTGCCAGACCGCCAGCGGGCGCGAGTACGTGGGCAAGGTCTGGCCGGGCGATACGGTGTTTCCCGACTTTACCCTGGAGACGACCCGCGCCTGGTGGGCCGGCTGGCTGGCCGGGTTCCTGCGCGCCAGCGCGGTGGACGGCGCGTGGCTGGACATGAACGATCCCGCCACCGGCTACAGCCGAACGCAAGAGATGCGCTTCCAGCACGGCGCGATTCCCCACGACCGCTACCACAACCAGTACGCGCATTACATGGCCATGGCCAGCCGGCAAGCCTGCGATCAACTGGACCCGAACGGTCGGCCGTTCCTGCTGACCCGCAGCGCCTGCGCTGGAACCCAGCGTTACAGCGCGGTGTGGACCGGCGACAACGCCAGCACCTGGAAGCATCTGCGGATGGCGCTGCCGTGCTCGCTGAACCTGAGCCTGTCGGGCGTGGCGTTCAACGGCCCCGATGTGGGCGGCTTCATGGATGACACGAATGCTGAATTACTAACGCGCTGGCATCAGGCGTGTGGTCTGTTCCCATTCTTCCGCAACCATTCCGCCAAGCATTCCCGGTTTCAGGAGCCGTGGCAGTTTGGGCCGGGACCGCTGGCGGCGATCCGTGGCGCGATTCGCACCCGCTATCGTCTGCTGCCGTATCTGTATCAATGCTTTTTCGCCCACTGGCGGGAGGGCGATCCGATTATCCGCCCCTTGCTCTATCACTATGCCGGGCCGGAGTACGTCCATCTGGACGATCAATATCTGGTCGGCGATGCACTGCTGGTCGCGCCGATCCTGCACGGCGAGGGGCAGGGACCGGAAATCGTCCGCAATGGCGTGAAGATGCAGGAACGGTCGGTGTTGTTGCCGCCGGGCTGGTGGTTCGATCTGAACCGGGGCGAGTGGGTGGAAGGCGGGCGGGTAATTCCGTATGCCGCTGCGCTGGACGAACTGCCGCTGTTCGCTCGCGATGGCGCGGTATTGCCGTACTACGCCGGGCCGCTGCGCAACAGCTTCATGGATTTGAGCGCCATCGAATTGCATCTGTTCTGCCGGGAACGGCTGGCGCAGTTCAGCTATTTCCTGGATGACCGGGAAACACGGCGCTATGCAACCGGCGCTTATGGCATTGCCCGCATCGCGGCGGAAATTCAGGGCGAACGATTGCGGGTCGTCATCGCCGAATCCGGCGATTATCCGACCAACACGGTGAGCTTCACGCCGGTAGTCTACGGTTGCCCGGAAGCGCGGGAACTGGAACTGACCGTCAACGGCCGCGCCACGATCCGACCCTTGCACGCCGAACAACGCGAGTGGTTATGCCGGAAATGGGCGGTGCTGGCCTGACAATTTTGTAACCGTTCACGCCACCTCCCAACAGTCATGTCGATGGGATCGACACCCCCGGCCATGAAACCGACGTTTGAAGACCTCGGGGTTTGTCGCCAGCGGCCAAAATAGATAGCATGGAACCGCTGATCGGCACCCCGCTCCCCCTAATCGATGATCGAGAGGACTTGATGATGACCACCGTCGCGATTGTACCGGTCGTGGATGCCCGGGGTGAGAAAGCGTATCGCGCCATGGCCGGCGACAAACGCTCGATGGGCAAAACGGCCGGTCAAGCCCTGGACGCGCTGACGGCGCAATTGGAATACGCGGAGGTCGGGGGGTTGCTATTCATTCAAGGGTTTCAACCCGATGCGTGGTTTACCGCCATGCAACAACAACGACTGGCGGAGTTGATGGAAGGGTGGCGCGCGGCGCGGGATCGCGGCGAGCCATTCCCACCCGATCAGCAAGCGGAACTGGAACGATTGGTCGAGGCGGAATTGACCGCCGCCCAGCGGCGAACGATGACGCTCCTACCGACGTGAACCCGGCTTATCCCTTCGTCAGCGAGCGGGCCGAGCATCGGTGCGAGTATTGCCATGCGCCAGAACTGGTCTTCAACTTTCCCTTCGAAGTAGAGCACATCGTGCCCCTCCGCCAGGGAGGAGCGACCACCGAGGCGAATTTGGCGCTGGCATGCCGGTCCTGCAACCTGCGCAAAGGCGTCCAAACCACCGGCGTCGATCCGTCTTCCGGCGCGGAAGTCCGCTTGTTCGACCCCCGGCAAGATCGCTGGCCTGACCATTTTTACGCCGACCTCGACACCGGCGAATTGATCGGTCTCACCACCATTGGCCGCGCCACCCTCGCTGCTTTGCGGATGAACGGCGAACCCCAGCGGGCTGCCCGGCGCTTGTGGCTGCGGTTGGGTTTGTTTCCCTAACCGGTTCGCTCCCTCAGCTTGCCACGAAAATCGGCGAGATCATCAAGGCCCGCCGCTTGAGCCAACCTCGAACCACCCCGGCGCTGCGCGCCACCTCTCCTTATCCAAGGAGGGGAAATCGCTCCCGCTCTTCAATCTTGGCCCGTTCCCACAGCGCATCCATTTCCGCCAGCGTCGAGTCGGTCGGCGTGCGGCCATCCTCAGCCAGCCAGTATTCGATGCGCCGGAACCGCCGCTCGAACTTGGCGTTGGTGCCGCGCAGCGCCGCTTCCGGGTCGAGTTTGAGATGACGGGCCAGGTTGGCGACCACGAACAGCACGTCGCCCAGTTCATCGGCCAGCCGTTCCGGCGGGGCCTGGATGGCGATTTCGTGGCGGACTTCGGCGATCTCCTCCGCAAGCTTGGCCAGCACCGGCTCGATGGCGCCCCAGTCGAAACCGACCCGCGCCGCCTTTTTCTGTAATTTAACTGCCCGGGTCAGCGCTGGCAGAGCCAGGGGAATGCCGTCCAGCACACCGGCGGGACGTTCGGGGGTTTTGATTGTTTCGGCGGCCTTGATCCGCTCCCAGGCGGCAGTTTGTTCGGCGGCTGTGGCGTAGAACTCCTCGCCGAACACATGGGGATGGCGCCGGGTCATCTTCTCGACGATGCTGCGCGCTACGTCGGCGAAGTCGAAGCGGCCTTCCTCGCGGGCGATTTGTGAATAGAACACCACCTGAAACAGCAGATCGCCCAGTTCCGACCGCAGTTCTTCCCAGTCCTCGCGGGCGATAGCGTCGGCGACTTCGTAGGCTTCCTCGATGGTATGAGGGACGATGGTGGCATAGGTTTGCTCCCGGTCCCACGGACAGCCGGTTTCCGGGTCCCGCAGCCGGGCCATCAAGTCCAGCAGGGCTTGCATCTCACGCATGGCCATACTCCTCAGCTCCCGCCGCGCCGTTTGCCGCTACCGCAGGGACTGCCCTGGGTAAAGGCGCGTGCTGGCCGCCGACTGATCACCGCTGACTTTGATGCACCAGCATTACACGGCGGTAGGCCGGTATGCTGAGTCAGGAAAGTCTGCGATCCATGCTTGCGTCCCAGCCGCGCGCCCTCGCCGCCGGTCGCGCCAGTCCCCGCCGGTTGCCAGGACGGAATCAGATGGCGCTTGCCATTGCCGATTAAATCCGAACGGCCCATGCGCTTGAGCACCTCGCGCAGCAATGGCCAGTTCTCCGGGTCGTGATAGCGCAGAAACGCCTTGTGCAAGCGCCGCTGTTTCAAGCCCCTGGGTACAAAGACGGTTTCGCCCTCGGCACGGTGGAGGCCTTTCAGCGGATTGCGGCCAGTGTGGTGCATGGCGGTGGCCAGCGCCATCGGGCTGGGCAGGAACGCCTGCACCTGATCGGCCCGGAACCCGTTGCGCTTCAGCCACAGAGCGAGGTTGAGCATGTCCTCGTCGGTCGTTCCGGGATGGGCGGCGATGAAATAGGGAATCAGATATTGCTCCTTGCCGGCTTCCTTCGAGAATTGGTCGAAGAGCGCCTTGAAGCGGTCGTAGGCGCCC
>JAGTSD010000206.1 GCA_018262135.1 Pseudomonadota bacterium
CAAACTGGTATCGCGGTAGGGACGGCGATGCAGGACGAACGCGGGTTGCAACAACACGCGCATGAAGGGGGAGCAAGCGGCTCAGGACGAACCCGGATCAGCGTAGCCCAGGCTGCGCAGCGCCCGTTCGTCGTCGGACCAGCCCTCGCGCACCTTGACCCAGGTTTCCAGAAACACCGGACGGCCGAGCAGGCGCTCCAGATCCTGGCGGGCCTGGCGACCGACTTCGCGCAGCGTCGCGCCCTTCTCGCCGATGACGATACCTTTCTGGCTGGTGCGTTCGACCCAGATCACAGCGTGAATCCGTGTCAGCCGCCCCTCCTCGGCGAAACGCTCGATCTCCACCGTCAGGGCATACGGCAGTTCCTCGCGCAGCAGCCGAGTCAGTTTTTCGCGGACCAGTTCGGCGGCCAGAAAGCGCTCGCTGGCCGTGGTGACCTGATCCGCCGGGAACAGGAAGTCGCCGACCGGCAACAGGCGGGCGATCGCCTGTTCCAGCACCGTCACGTTGTCGCCCTTGAGCGCGGACAGCGGCACCACCTCGGCAAACTCGCGCCGGCCGGCCATGTCCCGCAGGAACGGCAGCAGGCGCGTCTTGTCGGCGACCCGGTCAGTCTTGTTGACCGCCAGTACCACCGGTCCCGAAAAAGCAGCCAGCCGTTGCAACACATCGCCATCTTCCTCCGTCCAGCGCAGGGCCTCGATCAGCAACACCGCTACGTCCACGTAGCCCAGCACGCTGGCCGCTGCCCGGTTCAGGTAACGATTCATCGCCCGGCGGCCCTGGCGATGCAGGCCGGGCGTGTCCACGTAAACGATCTGAGCCTCTGGCAGGGTCTGGATGCCGAGAATGACGTGGCGGGTGGTTTGCGGCTTGGGCGCGGTAATGCTGAGTTTCTGGCCGATCAGCCGGTTCAGCAGGGTGGACTTGCCGACGTTGGGCCGGCCCAGCAGGGCCGCGTAACCGGCACGGGTGGAAACAGTCATGGAATCAGTTGTTCCAACACCTGGCGGGCGGCGTCCTGTTCGGCCTTGCGCCGGCTGCCCCCCACCGCGACTGCGCGGCGGTCGGCGACTGCACATTCCACCGTGAAGATCTGAGCGTGCGGCTCGCCGCAGATTTCCAGCACGCTATAGACCGGCAGGGGCTGCTGATGGGCTTGCAGATATTCTTGCAGTCGAGTTTTAGGATCTTTCAACTCGCCGGCGCTGGCCAATCCTTCCAGGCTATCCCGGTACAGATGCAGAATCAGCGCTCGACAGGCATCCAGCCCACCATCCAGATAGGCCGCCGCGAAAATCGCTTCCAGCGCATCCGCCAGAATGGACTCGCGCTGGGGGCCACCGCTGCAGAGTTCGCCCTGCCCCAGCCGCAACTCTCTTCCCAGTTTCAGATCGCGCGCCAGTTCGGCCAGCGTCTCGCCTTTCACCAGATTGGCGCGTAACCGGCTTAGTTCGCCTTCGTTGGCTTGGGGATAACGCTGGAACAGATATTCGGCCATCACCAGATTCAACAGCGCGTCGCCCAAAAATTCCAGGCGTTCGTTGTGACGCGGCGAGGCGCTGCGGTGGGTGAGCGCCTGTTCCAGCAGTCCGGGCTGCTGGAAGACGTAACCCAGGTCGGCACATAGCTGCGTGGCTGATGAGTTCACGGATTCAGGGGGATGGCTTCGTTGACCTTGAGTACGACGGACAGACCGTAGAACAGCGTCCGCTCGTCCTGATACACCAGATCGAGTACCCGCCCATTGCGGTCGTTACGGATTTTGAGATCCCGGGCCATGATATTGTCCACATAACCGATATCGAATCGCTTCTGAATCGCGTTCTGGATATCCTGCGCACTCATCTGCGCAACCTGCGGCTCTTTTCGGATGCTCTCAATCGTAGACTTGATCGAGAAGTACTGGACATACATCGGCACGACCTTCATCGCGATCAAGGCCACAAAGGCGATCACGATGATCAACAGCAGCATCCCGATCACGGTCATGCCGCGCTGCCGTCTACCCAATCCTCGTTGTAAACCTAATGTCCGCATCATTGGTTCCCCCTGTCTGTCTATTTGATGCCATCGCCAATCCGGCCGCATTGACCGTTAAAGGTAATGCAATCCCAGTTCATCCAGATAAAGAATGCCCGGCCGATCAGGTTTTCTTCGGGCAGCGGCCCCCACACCCGACTGTCGCTGCTATTGTCGCGGTTGTCGCCCATCATGAAATAGTGCCCCGACGGCACCTGATATTCCCAGCCCACCGTCCCGTCCGCCTCGCGGCGTGGCTGGAGACCGGGCCAGAATCCGACCAACCCCCAGCGACCGTCGGCCAGCATCTGAATCCGGTGCGGGGTTTCGCCCAACTGTTCGGTAAAGGACTGGTAACCCGGTGCGGCGGGATCGCCGGACAACGGCGTCAGCGACATCGGCTGGCCGTTGACGAACAGTTGCTTGCCGCGATAGGCCAGCCGATCACCCGGCAACCCCACCACCCGCTTGATATAGGCCACTGCCGGATCAGGCGGATAGCGGAACACCACCACATCACCCCGCTGCGGCTGGCCGTTGCCAATGATCTTGGTGTTGACCACCGGCAACCGCAGGCCATAGGTGTATTTGTTGACCAGGATGAAGTCGCCTTTCAACAGGGTCGGCACCATGGATTCGGAGGGAATCCGAAACGGCTCGACCACGCACGAACGCAGCACCAGCACCGCCAGGATCACCGGGAAGAACGACTTCGACAAATCCACGTACCACGGCAGCTTGACTGCGACCGGTCGCGTTGCGCCCGTCTCCCCCGCAACCGGGACGCGGACGCGGCGCGGCGCCAACACCAGCGCATCCAGCAACCAGATGCCGCCGGTCAGGCCGGTCAGCACCACTAGAACAGCGGCAAAATCAATATTCATGGTTATCACGATCCAACGGCGAGACCGCGCTCGCCTTTCAGGAGTTCTTGTCCACCTGCAACACCGCCAGGAAAGCCTGTTGCGGGATTTCCACCTTACCGACCTGCTTCATTCGCTTCTTGCCAGCTTTCTGCTTTTCCAGCAGCTTGCGCTTGCGGGTCACGTCGCCGCCGTAGCATTTGGCCAGCACGTTCTTGCGCAGCGCCTTGACCGTGGTGCGGGCGATGATCTGACTGCCGATGGCCGCCTGGATGGCGACCTCGAACATCTGCGGATGAATCAGTTTCTTCAGTTTGACCGCCACCTCGTGGCCCCGACGCTGGGCCTGGTCGCGATGAACGATCACCGACAGCGCATCCACCTTCTCGCCGTTGATCAGCACGTCCAGCCTGACCAGCGGCGCGGCCTGAAACCGGTCTAGGCTGTACTCGAACGAAGCGAACCCACGGCTGACTGATTTCAGCCGGTCGAAGAAATCCATCACTACTTCGCTGAGCGGCAGTTCAAAGCTCAGTTGCACCTGGCCGCCGGCGTAGTGCAGGCCCCGCTGCGCGCCGCGTTTCTCGATGCACAAAGTAATGATCGCGCCCAGATAATCCGGCGGCGTCAGGATGTGCGCCACGATGATCGGCTCGCGGATCTCGGCAATTTCGTTGGCTGGCGGCAGCTTGGCGGGATTGTCGATTTTCAGGATTTCGTTCTGGGTGGTGAGCGCCTCGTAGACCACGGTCGGCGCAGTCGTCACCAGATCGAGGTTGTATTCCCGCTCCAGCCGTTCCTGAACGATTTCCATGTGCAGCAGGCCGAGAAAACCGCAGCGAAAGCCGAAGCCCATCGCCTGCGAGGTTTCCGGCTCGAAATACAGCGAGGCGTCGTTAAGGCGCAGCTTCTGCAGGGCCTCGCGCAGGTTGCCGAAGTCATCGGACTCGACCGGGAACAGGCCAGCGAACACGCGCGGCTGAATCTTCTGAAATCCCGGCAACGGCTCCACCGCCGGCCGGTCCGCCCCGGTGAAGGTATCGCCCACCGGCGCCCCATCGATATCCTTGATCCCGGCGATGATGTAGCCCACCTCGCCGGCGCTCAGGCTGGGTTGCTCGCTGCGCTTGGGGGTGAAGATACCGAGCGACTCCACCTGGAAGCTCCGACCGGTGGACATTACCTGAATCTTCTGCTTGGGGACGATCTGACCGTCCACCACGCGCACCAGCGAGATCACCCCGACGAAGTTGTCGAACCAGGAATCGATGATCAGAGCCTTGAGCGGCCCCTTCGGATCGCCCTTCGGGGCCGGAATGCGGGCGATGATCTCCTCCAGCAGTTCCGCCACCCCCAGGCCGCTCTTGGCGCTGACATGAAGGGCGTGACTGGCGTCC
>JAGTSD010000022.1 GCA_018262135.1 Pseudomonadota bacterium
CCGACACGCACGAAAACCGTTCCCCCGCAAGCCGAACAGGGCGCGATGACGGCGGGTGCATGGAAGATCATCGGTTTGCCGCACGCCTCGCATTGCAGGCTGCCCGGACCGGTAATTTCGCCGCTGCGATACTCGACCGGCTCCACACCCGCCTCAGCAGCCTCGAACGCCAGGAACTCCAGCCGCGACTGATCCACGCCGCGCTGGAAGAAATCCAGCAGCCGGTCTTCCAGCAGCTCCACGTCGAAGCGCAGCCAAGCGCGCAGATCGCGGCCGGTGGTGGTCAGATACTGGCCAGCGTCCTCCAGATCGCGCTTCAGATAGCCGCCGATCAGCCGCGCCTCCTCGCGGGTCAACTCCCCCAGTTCCACCGCCTTTTCTGCGGCATGTTCGATGCTGGCGCGCAACCGGGGCAGCGCCTCCTGCTCGGCCTGCTCCAGTTCTTCCAGCCGGAGCTTGACCCGCTCCATCATCCGGTGATAGGCGTGAACCAGCGGATTGCCGTGGGTCGGTTCAGTCGGTTCGGTCATCTCGATGGCTCCCCTTTCGCGGTAAGCGGTTACGTCATTCTAATCGGACTCAACCCCAATACCCAAGGCAGGCGGCGGCAATCGAACCGGCACAGTTGTGGGTGGCTGGCGAGGCCGTGACGGCCGCAAGTCGTCGGCGTCCCACCCGCGGGCGAGCGCCGCCCAGCCCGCTACCCACGCGTGATAAAGGTGGCTGCCCGGGACATAGGGATTGCGATCCTCGCCTCGTGAAGCCGCTTCAACGCCCAGCCGGAAAGCCTGGCGCAACAGCGGGGCCAGTTTCTTGGAAGAAGAATTCGTATTGCCGTGCATCATCCGCATTCGTAAACCAACATCACTTTGAGAATGTTGTGCATTTGAAACTAATTTTATTTAAAAAGCAACTTTGTTGTTTGGTTGCTATCCCCTTGCATTCGGTATAAGCCCGCATACAGCCCGTTCCGGGCCAGCAGTTCGCCATGGGTGCCGATCTCGACCACGCGCCCCCGGTCCAGCACCACGATGCGATCCGCGCTCTCGATGGTGGACAGCCGATGGGCGATGACGAAAGCAGTGCGGCCCTGGCGCAAGGCATCCAGGGCCTGCTGGACCTTGCGCTCCGACTGGGTATCGAGCGCCGAGGTTGCCTCGTCGAGGATCAGGATCGGGGCATTCTTGAGCAGGGCGCGGGCGATGGCCAGCCGCTGGCGCTGGCCGCCCGACAGCCGCGAGCCGTTCTCGCCGATCAGAGTCTCCATGCCTTGCGGCAATTCCCGAATGAATTCCAGGGCATGGGCGTGTTCGGCCGCCTGAAGCAACTCGGCCTCGCTGGCCTGGAAGCCGGCCCCATAGGCGATGTTGGCAGCCACGGTATCGTTGAACAGCACGACATCCTGGCTGACGTAGGCGATGTTGGCCCGCAGATCGGCCAGGCGCAGCTCGCGAATCGGCACGCCGTCCAGCCGGATCTCGCCGGATTGCGGTTCGTAGAAACGCGGCAGCAGGCTCATCAGGGTGGTCTTGCCGCTGCCCGAAGGACCCACCAGCGCGATGGTCTCGCCTGGTCGCACGTCGAGGTCGAACTGCTGGATCACCTCGGCGCCGTCGGCCCGGTAGCGGTAACCGACCTGCTCGAACCGGACCTCGCCCCGGGCGCGCCCGAGGGTTTGCGTGCCCCGATCCGGCTCCGGCGGCTCGTCCAGCAGGGTGAAGATGGTTTCCGCCGCTGCCAGCCCTCGTTGCAGTTGCTCGTTGACCTTGGTCAGCCGCTTGATCGGCGACAACAGCATCGCCATCGCCCCGAACAGCGACACGAACCCACCGACGGTGATCTGGTCGGCGGCCGATTGCAGCGCGGCCAGGTAAATCATCGCGCCCAGGGCGACGACCGCCAGCAGTTGCACCAGCGGCCCACTGCCCTCGGACATGGCCGCCAGCTTCAGGTTGAACTGACGGACCCGGTTGTTGACCCGGTGAAACCGTTTCTGCTCGTAGTCCTGACCCCCGAAAATCTTGATGACCTTGTGGCCTTGCAGGATTTCATCAATGACGTGGGTCAGATCGCCCATCAATTCCTGCAACTCCCGGCTCAGGCGCCGCAGCCGCCGGCTGATCAGCCGCATCATCACGGCGATGCCGGGCGCGATCAGAAACGCCAGCAGCGACAACTTCCAGTTCAGATACAACATCCAGCCCAGCAGGCCGATCACCGCTACCCCATCCTTGACCAGCGTCACCAGCGCCTGGGTGGTGGCGGTCATCACCTGGGTCACGTCGTAGGTCAGGCGGGACAGTAGACTGCCAGCGGAATGGTCGTCGAAATAGCGGGTCGGCAGGGACAGCAACCGGCCGAACAGGGCGTTGCGCAGATCCATGACCACCCGGTGGGCAATCCATTCCATGGCCACGGAACCGACGAAGCCTGCGATGCCTCGTATGACAAACACCGCGACCAGCAGCAGCGGTATCAGCCGGATGGAATGCGGATCCTTGGCGACGAAGCTGCCATCCAGCAGCGGTTTGATCAGGGCCGGAATCAGCGGCTCGGTAGCCGCCGCTGCCACGGTGCCCAGCAGCGAGAGCGCGAAGATGCGGGCATACGGTCGGACGTAACTCAACAACCGCAGATACAAATCCTTGCTGTTCATCGTATCAAGATCGAAAAGTGGGGAATAACGAGCGGGCGTCTTCGCGCCGTTGACCTGTGGCCTTCGCGTCCCATGCTATCATGGCATTTTTGCGAAACATCCTTAACAAAAATTTATGAAACCGCATATTCCCCCTTTCGAGCCGGCCCGGGTATTGATCGCGGGCGACGTGATGCTGGATCGCTACTGGTACGGTCCCAGCTCGCGCATCTCGCCGGAAGCGCCGGTGCCGGTGGTCAAGGTCGAAGAGGTTGAGGAACGGCCCGGCGGTGCGGCCAACGTGGCGGTCAACATCGCCACCCTGGGCGGACGGGTTCGGGTGCTGGGTGTCGCGGGCGCCGATGAAGCCGCCACGGTGCTCGAAACCAAGCTGCACCGGCTGGGCGTGCCCTGCGAACTGATTCGCCAGCCTGGCCAGGCGACGATCACCAAGCTGCGAGTGCTGAGCCGCAACCAGCAATTGCTGCGGCTGGATTTCGAGGACGGCTTCCCCGGCTTCGACCCGGCCGCGCTGCGGGAACGCTTCCTCGCCCACCTGCCGGACAGCGATGTCGTGGTGCTGTCCGATTATCAAAAAGGCGCGTTGCGCGGGATCGAGGACTTGGTCAGCGCCGCCCGCACCGCCGGCAAGCAGGTGCTGGTGGACCCCAAGGGCCGCGATTTTGGCCGCTATCGGGGCGCGACCCTGCTGACGCCCAACCTGGCCGAGTTTGAAACCGTAGTCGGCCCCTGCCACAACCCGGCCGCTCTGGTGGACCGGGGCGAAGCCTTGCGGCAGGAACTGGAACTGGAAGCCCTGCTGATCACCCGGGGCGAACAGGGCATGACCCTGCTGCGCGCCGGGGCCGAGCCGCTGCATCTGGCGGCGCGCGCCCGCGAGGTCTACGACGTGACCGGCGCCGGCGATACCGTGATCGCTACCCTGGCCGCCAGCCTGGCCGCCGGGCTGGAGCTGCCGGCAGCGACGCTGCTGGCCAATCTGGCGGCTGGCATCGTGGTCGGCAAGCTGGGCGCAGCCAGCGTCACCGCATCCGAACTGCGCCGGGCGCTGTACGAACACGAGGAACCGCCGCGCGGAGTGCTGGACGAGGCGCAACTGTTATGGACAGTGGCCGACGCCAAGGCCCACGGCGAAGCCATCGTCATGACCAACGGCTGCTTCGACATCCTGCACGCCGGCCACGTGACCTATCTGGAACAGGCCAAGCGGCTGGGCAACCGGCTGATCGTGGCGGTCAACGCCGACGCCACGGTACGCCGGCTCAAGGGTCCCGACCGGCCAGTCAATCCGCTGGCGCAGCGGATGCGGGTACTGGCCGGACTGGCAGCGGTGGACTGGGTGGTCCCGTTCGACGAGGACACCCCGGAGCGGCTGATCTGCGCGGTGAAGCCCGATTACCTGGTCAAGGGCGGCGACAATGACCCAGCCCATATTCCCGGCAACCGCTGCGTCTGGGATGCCGGCGGCCAGGTAGTAGTGATGGACTACATCGAAGGTTGCTCGACCACCAGCACCATCGCCCGAATTCTTCACCGACCATGAGACCACTGAATCCGATTCTGAACGTAGACGTCGCCATTATCGGCGGTGGCATCGCCGGCCTGTGGCTGCTGGCCCGGCTGCGCCAGCATGGTTACGGCGTGCTGCTGATCGAAAACGACCGGCTCGGCGCCGGTCAGACTCTGTGCGCGCAGGGCATCATTCACGGCGGCGCCAAATACAGCCTGGGCGGCCAGATCAGCGCATCCACCACGGCCATCGCCGGAATGCCGGAACTGTGGTGGCGCTCCCTGCTCGGTAAGGGTGACATTGATCTGCGCGCCGCGCGGCTGCTGGCCGATCATCAATACCTGTGGGCGACCCGTGCCCCAACCTCGCGGCTGGCGGCGTTCTTCGCCAGCAAGCTGATGCGCAGCCGCATGGAGAAGGTGGCGGACGATGTGCCGGCAGTACTACGCCACCCGGAGTTTCGGGGCGTGGTGTACCGGCTGGATGAACCTATTGTGGACGTAGCCTCGGTGCTGGCGGCGTTCGCCGAGCGTTACCACGAATCCATCGTGCTCAATCAGGGTCCGGTGACGCCGAAGGCGGATGGCACGCTCACCCTGCGCCACGCCGGTCAAGCGACCTGGGTGATCCGGCCGACCTGTACTGTATTCACTGCTGGCGCCGGCAATGCCGCGCTGCCGTGGGCGACGTTGCAACTGCGACCCCTGCACATGGTCATGGCGCGCGGCCCTGCCCTGCCCGGCCTGCTGTACGCCCACTGTCTGGGCGCCAGCGACGTGCCGCGCCTGACCGTAACCAGCCACTACGACGCCACCGGCCGGCTGGTCTGGTATCTTGGCGGCGGCCTGGCCGAGGATGGAGTTCAGCGCGACCGGCGCGAGCAGATTCACGCGGCGCGGCGGGAATTGGAAACACTCATACCGTGGGCGAACTGGTCACGGGCGGAGTTCGCGACCTTCACCATCCAGCGGGCCGAAGCCCAGCAGCCGCGCGGAAACCGGCCAGCCGAACCGGGCATCGCCCGCGACGGGCGGGTGCTCGCCGCCTGGCCGACCAAGCTGGCGCTGGCGCCGCTGCTGGCCGAACGCATCGAGGAAATGCTGCGCACGCTGGGCGCGCGGCCCCGGCCGGTGGATTTGCGAGCGCTGGCGGACTGGCCGCGGCCGGACATCGCAGTTCCGCCCTGGGACCGGGAGGATCTGGAATGGAGCTGAGACCGCTGGGTGCGACCGGTTTGCAGGTCAGTCCCCTGGGACTGGGCACGGTGAAATTCGGTCGCAATCAGGGCGTCAAATATCCCCGGGCGTTCGCGCTGCCATCGGACCGGGAAGCGCTGGCGCTGCTCGAACTGGCCTGGGATCTGGGCATCAACCTGCTGGATACTGCCCCCGCGTATGGTGAAAGCGAGGAGCGGCTGGGCCGGCTGTTGCGCCAATGCCGGCGGGACTGGGTGATCGTGACCAAGGCCGGCGAGGAATTTCGCGAGGGCGCGGCCCATTTCGACTTTTCCGCCGCCGCCACTCGCGCCAGCGTCGAGCGCAGCCTGCGGCGGCTGGGCATCGAGGCGCTGGACGCGGTACTGATCCATTCCAGCGGCGATGATCTGGCGATTCTGGAGCGCGAAGCGGTGCTGCCGGCCTTGCTGGACCTCAAGCAGGCGGGTCTGGTACGAGCCGTCGGGATGTCCAGCAAAACCATCGCTGGTGGCCTGCACGCGGTAAGCTGCTGCGATCTGGTGATGGTGACCTACAACCTGGCCCAGCGGGAAGAGCTGCCGGTGATCCGCGCCGCCGGGGCCGCTGGCAAGGGGGTACTGATCAAGAAAGGCTTGCTCAGCGGTCATCTCGACCAGACTGCACAAAGCGATCCGGTACGGGCTTCGCTGGAATTGATCTACGCCGCGCCGGGGGTCAGCAGCGTGGTGGTCGGCACTCTGAGTCCGGCGCATCTGCGGGCGAACGCGGCGGCAGTAGAGAGCGTGTTGGGCCAGCCCGCCACATCCGATCCGGTTGGAACCGCCGCCGGCTGATTCCGATTGAATCCTGATCTGCCCTATTCCCTGATAAAGGAAATGTTGATTGGGCTGGATGAGTTGGATGAAAACAGAACAGGTCTAATCAATAACCAAAAGCACACCAACACAAATGGAGCAGTCAAACCCATGATCAAGATTATGCCCTGCCTGGACATGAAGAACGGACGAGTCGTCAAGGGAATTCACTTCGTTGATATCAAGGATGCGGGCGACCCGGTGGAAAACGCCGCCCGCTACCAGCAGGAAGGCGCCGACGAACTCGCCATGCTGGATATTGCCGCCACCCTCGAAAATCGTAAAACCCGCCTCGAGTGGGTCCGGAACGTATCCGCCGTGATTGAGATCCCCCTGACGGTCGGAGGAGGTATTTCAACCCTAGAAGATATCGAACTGTTATTTGAAGCCGGCGCGGATAAGGTCTCAATGAACAGCGCGGCGGTCAACCGACCTGCCCTCGTCAGCGAAGCCGCCAAGGCGTTCGGTTCAGAGCGCATCACCGTGGCGATCGATGCCCGGCGAAACAGCGCCATGCCCTCGGGGTTCGAACTGGTCGTTTCCGGGGGCACCAAGGCGATCGGAAAGGATGCCATTGAATGGGCCAAACAGTGCGAGGCGTTGGGAGCCGGCGTGATTCTGCCGACCAGCATGGACGGCGACGGCACGCAGGCGGGCTACGATATCCCGTTCACCCGCGCGATTTCCCAGGCGGTTCGCGTGCCGGTGGTCGCCTCGGGCGGAGCCGGCAAACTGGAAGACTTTGAGGAAGCTGTCACGCAGGGTGGCGCGAGCATTCTGCTGGCGGCTTCCGTCTTTCATTACCGGCTGCTGACTATCCAGCAGGTGAAGGAGTATCTGCGCCAACAAGGCCACGCGGTCGCCTTGTGACCCATGCCTCGATCCGGGGCCATTCCGGAAATCCTCTGGTCTGGCCTCGACTGTAATACGCGAGGCGAAGCGTATTTGACGGTTTACGCCGTTAACAGTCGCCGATTAAAGGCTGCTCCACCACCGCCGCGTGTTCGGGGCAGCGCGCTTTCAGGGCAGCGACGAACGCAGCCCACGCAGGACGGTCGCGGAAACCGTACAAATGCGCGGGACAGCGGCAGTCGGAGGCGCCAAAGCGAAACGGCGGCGGCATCCCGCCCAGTTCCCTGGCCAGCACCGCTGCCCACAGGCATTCGCAGCGGACAGGGTCATGGCTGAACCAGACGGCTTCGAGCGCGACGTATTGCCGGAGATAATCAATATGCCAGTGCGGCCGCACCGCCAGCCGGCGGTGATGAGCCAGTCGCGCAGCCACTCCGCCCGGTCCGAAGGCGCTGCCGGCATAGACCATCCAGCCCGGTGCCAGCGGCAACCGGTAGTGCCGGCCAATGGCGACGACGTCTGCGGTAGCGATTCGCAGCAACAGGGCGTAGGTGCCCGGACGGGAGTCGGGTTCCGAAGCAGGAGTCACGGATTGCACCGCTTTCGGTCAATCCTCTCCATGAGACGGCTTTGCGGCAAAAATGGTCAGCTTCAGTTCCGCATCATCCAACAGTTGATATTCCGGCCTGCGTCCCGACAGTTTTTCGCTTTCGGTAATGATGATCGGCACGCCTTCGCCGCGTTTGTCCATGATGAAACTGCGCTGACTGCCAATCGCGTTGACGTTCATCGGGCAACGGGCCAGCAGCGAACTCAATAATTCATTACGCGATGATTGACGTTCTGAGAGGCTGTCAATCGTCATCGTGTTGGGAATCGTCCCTGGCGAAAACAGTTCAAGTTGATCCGCGAAAAGGTGCAGGCGAATTCTGGAACCATAAATGGAATAATCACGATGCGCGACTGCATTGACGACGGCTTCAAATACCGCATTCATTGAGAACTGCGGAGTTTCGATGCGATTCGGGGCCTTGATCGCAAAAATACGCATATTGCGTTCGACAAATTTATAGGCTTCACGAATCTGTTCATCCAGTGGTCCGGTAATATCTTTTGCGTCCAGTTGATAGGCCGCGTTCCGTTCGTTACCACGATAGCAGACAGCTTGAATATAGGCGGTTGCGATAAAGGATTCCGGATGTTCCGATGCCATCAACACGCCGCTGACGGTCGGACGCAATACCCCATCCTCATCCCGTGCGATCAATTTCATTTTTTCCAGGAATTCCATATCATTCGCTGGTGAAAGAATCGTCCTGAATCGTTTCCATAGCTCCGGACTAAGCGCATCGGGTTTTGCGGTCGGTATCGTTTGTTCATCAAAACGGATCAGGCGGGCTTGACTGCGTTGCTGAAACAGGCGAGCCAGTACATCCGGCTTCATCCGCCGTTTCGAGCTGCCGATACGGCGAAAATAACCACCCGGACTTTGATGCACGAACAGGCTTCGAGGCACATCAATGCGAATGACGACCTTTTCGCCGCTGTCCCCAGTAGTTATAGGGACCTTGCGAATCACGCAATCCAATGGGGGTTCAATCAGATCATTGCAAATTTCCCGCAGCCAGCTTTCGACAACATCCAGATGATCCCTTGGAATACCAACAATGGTTTTTGATTGATCATCCACACCGAGTAAAATAACACCGGTATGCGTATTGGCTATTGCCGCCAGTTCATCAGCCATACTGTTGCGATGCGGGCCGGTAATCTTTTCACCGCTGAACTCGACGGTTTTCAATTCGAGCACAGAGTCTTCGCCAAGAGAGATTTGTTTCAGGATGTCCGGGATATTTTCAAACATGAGACACCTACTGCTTTTCAGGGGCGCGGGGCGAGGGATTTGTTAGGCGACGGCGGCGCGAGAATCACCGAATGCCTCAGGCGCGCTGGCTCCGGAGAAGGTTCCGCGACCGTGATGGTTTTGGAAGGCGCATCACGGTCGGATCGCGTCCCCTATCCCTGAAAAACGAACAGCGGCCATAAGCCGCTGTTGAAATTGGTGGAGCAGAAGGGGATCGAACCCTCGACCTCCGCATTGCGAACGCGGCGCTCTCCCAGCTGAGCTACTGCCCCATGACGAAATGAGGAAGCGAATACTACAATCTTCGATGGTCATTGGCTAGACCCTCGCGCTGGAAAAATCATGCCCTTCCCGCATCGCTATCGTGCCGGCTGCTGGCTCATGGCTTCGAACACCGGCATGAACACCGCCATGGCTACCGCCTCGAATTCCACATCGAGCGGATCGGTATCCCGAAACGCCAACTGGTAATAGACGTTCTCGCGTTCCGGCGCAACCTGCTGAAAATCACCGCCTTCCCACTGGCTGCGCGCCGCCCGCAGGGCCTTGTCCGTATCCTGATTCTGGTCCTTGCGGAGCGTTTCGACATAGGCCAGCGCGCTCTTGGGGAAGAAATGCAGCAAGCGCCGCGTTCCCCGCCAGTACCATTCCAGCAGCGCCCACAGGTGCACGGCGGCGTCCGCCGCTGGTTCCAGCAGCACTTCCTTGTCTTCCGCCACCCAGCGGCTTTGCAGCGTTATGCCCGTCGGCGCAGCGATATTCAGCACCAGGTGATGCAGCCACAGATTCAGGTAGTCATTGGCCTTGATGGACGCCAGCCGATACCCCACCCGCCCGCCCGGCGTTATCCCGGTCAATCGCCCGCTGAGTTCGAACCCGTCCAGCTTCAGTGCGAGATCCAGGGGTTCCAGGTCCCGGCGCGGCAAGACCCGTCCCAGGCGTCCGGCGAACCGCATCACTCGGTCCTGAGCCTCGGCGAACACGCAGTCCCCGACCTGACCGTGCGGCAACGCCCCACTGCCGCGCATCGCCGCCTGAATCGCCGTCGCCGACCGGCCATCCCGGTGGAGTTCCAGCATTCGCCCCAGCAGTTCATGGTTCTCCAACCCATCCAGCACGAACGGCTCGCGGGTCGCCAACTCTTCCTCATTCTCGTCGGGGCGGATGCCGAGCCGCTCCCGCAACAGCCAGCGGACGGGATTGCGGAAGAACCCGGTCAGACTGTCCAGCGTCACCCGCCGCAGGGCCGGGTCTGGCTCCGGCAGTTCCACAGATAGCAGCGGCGTCGGCTCCCGCTCGCCCCGCCCGGCCCGGCGGCTGGCCTCAGTCAATTCCCGCGCATAACTGAATAAGCGATCGTCGCCGCTGAAATACCGGCGACTGAAGGCTTGCAGCAGATGGCGCGTCACCAGTTGCTCGCGGGGCCGGCCCCCGTCAGGGCGATAGAAACTTCGATCCACCACGTCCAGCAACTCGCCAACCAGCACCGACGGCGGCAGCAGCGTGTTGTCGCGGATGCTCTGGCCGACATAGCTGATATACAAACAACGGCGAGCCGACAGCAGGGTTTCCAGGAACAGGTAGCGATCATCATGGCGGCGGGCGCGGTCGCCACGCCGAAACCGGGTCGCCATCCGGTCGAAATCCACCGACCGGTGCGGGCGCGGATAAGCATCGTCGCTCATCCCCAGCAGCGCCACCACCGAAAATGGAATGCTGCGCATCGGCGTCAGAGCGCAGCAGGTCACGCCGCCGCTCAGAAACCGCCCCGCCGGACTCTCGGCGGCGTTCAAGCCGTTGCGCAGGGCCGACTTCACCACCGCCAACTCCACCGGTTCGGCGAAACCGGCCTGCTCGGCATTGGCGCGCAACGTCTCCAGCGCGGCGCGCAGCCGCTGAATTTCGTTCTCCTCACGGTCGCGGGGCGCGAAGAACTGGTTCAGCACCCCGTGCAGGCTCTCCACCCAGGCCGCCAGCGACCGGGACTCCCGCAGTTGGGCGTCCAGCCCGAACAGCGCCTCGACGAAGGTCTGCCACTGGCCCAGCGCCTGCGCCTCGCCGCCCTCTACCTCGTCGTGGGGCAGGATGCCGGCGTACAAATCCCGCCCATGTCCCGGCAGCGCGTAGCCGAGCAGCAGCCGATCCAGGCCCATCCGCCAGGTGTGTTCGGCGGTGGCCGGCAATTCCCAGAGCGTCTTGGCCTTGGCGTCGAGGCCCCAGCGAATGCCAGCGTCCCGCGTCCAGCGGCGAATTCGCTCCACGTCGGCCTCGTCCAGCCCGAACCGCCGCCGCACCGCCGGCAACTCCAACAGGCTCCCGGTCGGCGATACTGAACGGAATTCGCCGCTCGCGCGGCGCGCTGGCGAACACCGCCTCGATCAGCGGCCCGTAGCGGGCGATGTCGGGCGTCATCACGATCACGTCGGCGGGCCGCAACGCCGGGTCCGCTGCGAACAGCGCCAGCAATTGATCGTACAGGACTTCGACCTCGCGCATCGGCCCGTGGCAGGCGTGGATCTGGAGCGAACGATCCTCCGGTAATAGCGGCAGCGGCGGATACTCGTCGCCGCCCCGCTCCCGCAAATGCAGAATGTCGGCCTGCAACCGGTGCAGCAGATCGTCGCCCGCCGGCTCGACGAAGCCGTCCCACTCGGCGCGCGGCCAGGCGTTCAGCAGATCAACGAAATCCCGCCCCTGCTTGCCCAGCGAAGCCAGCAGCGGATGGCCGACCGTCAGATAGGCTTCGTCGGGATCGACCTCCTCTCCCAGCCGGGCCAGATCGCGTTCGGCCTGGATGTCGCCCCAATACTCCTGACAGGGATTGAGCAGGAACAAATGAACGTCAATGTAGCGCGCCAAGGCCGCCAGCAACGCCACATCCAGCGGCGGTAGGGCGGAGACGCCGATGATACTGACCCGTTCCGGCAACTGGCGGCGGTCGAAGTCGCCGCTGGTCAGCCGCGCGTGGAACCGCGCCTGCGCCCGCACCCGATGCGCCTCGCCGCCGCGCGCCAGCCGCCGCCACAATTCCGCCTGCCAGTGATCCTCCTCGCCCGCTTCCCAGCGCGTGATCCAGTCGGGCCGGTAGACCAAATACTGGTCGAAGCAGTCGGCGATGCGGCCGGCCAGTTCGTAGCGGCGGAATTCGTCGCGGCCATCGCCCAGATAGGCCCGCACCGGCGCGAAGCAGGGCGTCTCGTCCAAATCCCGTAACAGCGCCATCAACCGCCAGTGCAGCACCGGCCGGTCGAAACTGGAGGCCGAGGGTAAATGACGCAGCACCGTTCGGGCCATCGTCCACAGAAAAGTCGCTGGCAACTGGAAGTTGACATTGGCGCACACCCCCAGCCGTTCGGCCAGCCGCAACCCCAGCCAGCGCGCCAGGCCACTGCCCGAGGTCACCACTACCTCACGGGCCAGCGACGACCGCAAGGGCTGGCGCAGCAATTCGGCCAGCCGGTCAGCCAGAATTTCGAGGCAGTTGCTTTGGTAGCTGTAAAAGGCCATGGTGCAGCAGCGGTTCCGAATCGGATTTTCAGGCTTTGGACGCCGATCCCGGACGACCATGCGCCGCCAGCCGGCGCAGGGCCGCCCCCAGTCGCGGGTCGGTCAGCGTGCGGGCGGCGGTTTCCAGCACCTCGGCATTGTGCCGGGTCAACGTCAGGCGCGGACGCTGGGTTTGGGCGGGAGTTGCCGCTGGAACCACGCGAATCCGCGGCTTGGGCAATGCCACCCCGACTTGCTGGCCCAGCGCTTGCCGAATGGTCGGCAGGGCGTAGCGCAGCCGGGTGGCCCAGCTCGCCGAATCGGTTTGCACCTCCCAGCCCTCCGCATCAAGCCGAACCAGTACGGCATGATCGCGTAGATGCGGCGGCAGATAGGCGTGAAAGATCTGACTGAGTCGGTTCAACTGACCGGCCTGCGCCATAAGTTGTCCCAGCACGCCAGCGGGGTGGCGCAGAACCTCGCCCACCGTCGGGATGGAACCCGGCCCACCGCGCGGACGGGGCGGCAAGGAAGGCGGCGATGAGGAAACGGGCAATGGCGGTGGGGTTGAGACGGCGTCCAGCAACCGAAGATAGGCGGACGATGCTTCGGCAACTGCGACTGGCGGCGGCG
>JAGTSD010000023.1 GCA_018262135.1 Pseudomonadota bacterium
CACCCCGTCGGTCAAGCGCCACACCGCATCCATCCGCGCCGCCAGGCCCGGATCGTGGGTGACGACCACGAAACTGGTCCCCAGATCGCGATTGAGTTCTAGCATCAGTTCGAACACCTGCTCGGCACTGTGCCGGTCGAGATTGCCGGTCGGCTCGTCGGCCAGCACGCAGGCCGGTTCGGTGATCAGCGCACGCGCCACCGCCGCCCGCTGCCGCTCGCCGCCGGACAGCTCGCCTGGCTTGTGCGTCAACCGTGGCCCCAGTCCAACCCGTCCCAGCAATTCGGCCGCCCGATCTCTGGCCCGCGCCGGCGCTTCACCGCGAATCAGCAGCGGCATCGCCACGTTCTCCAGGGCGGTAAATTCCGGTAACAGATGATGGAACTGGTAAATAAAGCCATTGCGCAGCCGGCCCCGGCTCGCGTCGCCCAGCCGGCTCAGTTCCTGGCCCGTCACCCACACCGACCCGGCGGTCGGGGTATCCAGCCCGCCCAGCAGATGCAGCAGCGTGCTCTTCCCGGAGCCGGAACTGCCGATGATCGCCAGTCGCTCGCCGCGCCGTATCCGCAGATCCACCCCCCGCAACACCTCCAATCGTTCGTCGCCCTGCCGGAAGGTCTTGGCCAGTTGCTGACATTCCAGCACCGCTGCTTCCACCGCCACCGCCACCGCCTCATTCATAGCGCAGCGCCTCCGCCGGCTGGGTCCGCGCCGCGCGCCAGGCCGGATACAAGGTCGCCAGCGTGGCCAGGCCAAACGCCACCAGACCGATGGTCGTGACATCGCCCCACTGGACCTGCGACGGCAAATCGCTGATCAGATAGACATCCGGAGCCAGAAACTTCATGCCGAGCGCCCGTTCGATGAACGGCACCACCACATCCACGTGGGTCGCCAGCGCCACCCCGCCGATCAGGCCCAGCAGGGTGCCGACCAGACCGATGGTGATGCCCTGGACGATAAAGATACCCATGACGCTGAGCGGGGTCGCTCCCAGCGTGCGCAGGATGGCGATATCGGCCTGCTTATCGGTGACCACCATCACCAAGGCAGAGACGATGTTGAAGGCTGCCACTGCCACGATCAGGGTGAGGATCACGAACATCGCGGTCTTCTCGATCTGCACCGCCCGGAAGAAGCTGGCGTGATCCTGGGTCCAGTCCCGCGCCACATAACCCTCCGGCAGGCGACTCGCCAGTTCGCGGACCAGACGCGGCGCCTGAAACAGATCGTTCAGGCGCAGACGCACCCCGTTGACCGCACCTTCGGGGAACTGGAACAGCTTGCCCACATCGGCGATGTGCGCCAGCGCCAGTCCCCGGTCGTATTCGTACATGCCCGCCTTGAACAGGCCCACCACATTGAATCGTTTGAGCCGCGGCAACACGCCGGCCGGGGTCACATTGGCCTGCGGAGTAATCACCGTCACCTTGTCGCCCAGCCCCACCCCCAGTGCGTTGGCCAATTCCTGGCCCAGCACGATGCCAAACTCGCCGGGGCGCAGATCGTCCAGCGAGCCCTGAAGCATCTTGCCACCGATATCGGATACCTGTTGTTCCTCCGCCGGCAGAATGCCCTGAATCAGCGCGCCGCTGACCAGCGAGGCGTTGTTGAGCATCGCCTCACCCCGAATGTAGGGCGCACCGCCCTGGACTTCGGGATTGCCGAGCGCCTGGTCGCGCACCGCCGCCCAGTCGTCCACCAACCCATACCAGCGGCTCAAAGTGGCGTGTGCAGTCATCGCCAGAATGCGCCCGCGCAATTCCTGCTGGAAACCGTTCATCACCGACAGGACGGTGATCAGGGCGGTGATGCCCAGCGCGATGCCGAGCATGGAGGTCAGAGAAATGAAGGAAATGAAATGATTGCGGCGCTTGGCGCGGGTGTAACGCAGGCCGATGAACAATTCCAGGGGACGAAACATGGACACACGATTCCGATTGGCGGCAACGCTCGCTGCCGGAAAGCGCGCCATTATAAACCCAAAAAGATCAGTTGCCTCTTGCCTTGGGTGAGCTAACCGGCTGAAATATTGGCACAAGGAGGCGCTGATGACCGATTTGATCCTTCACCCAACGGGTGAGGGCGATACGACTGCATTGGACGAACTCAATCCACATCCACCAGCAAACAGGCGGTGCAACGCGCTTCGCCCGCTTCGGGATAGAAGACGTGAGCCGCGCCGAAACTCAGGTTGTAGCGTTGCGCCCGGTCAGGGTGCTTGTGCAGCAGAAACCCGAGATCGGTAGCGGGAGGCTGGGTGTTGGTGAGAGTCAGCAGCATAGTTCACCCTTTCCAACAGCCAAGCCGGTGTCTCGGCATCCCCCCTACTCCACCGCTCCCAGCGCCAGCACGTAGCCGCCCGCCACCAGCAACTCCCCCGGCTTGGCAGTGGCGGCGGTGTTGACCCCTGGACTCAGTACGTCCAGCAACTCGCCCGTTAGCGCCAGCCGGTAGACCGGCATGTTCTGGCTTTCCAGTTGCACCCACCAGTCGTCGCGGCGAACCTGCAAGCACAGATGGCGGCGCGACAGCCCCAGATACTCGGCGTTGACCCCAACTGTCCTGGCAGAGTCACCGTCCCAGCGCAGCGAGCGCGGATCGGCCAGCAGGCGCGGCGCGATATCCGCTTCCGAACCCCGTCCGAAGCTCACCGCCCGCTCGCGCGGCACCGGCACGGTCAGGGGCGCCGGCAGGCGCACCCAACCCAGATAATGCGCCATCATCGGCTGCGGCGCGGCGTGCAATTCCAGTTGCAACTCCGGAAACGGTTGCCAGGTTCCCGGCAACTCCAGCACCGATCCGCCAGTCGCTGATGCCCGCCGCTGCGTAGGCCGACAGCCGTTGCAGGGCAATCCCTGCCACTTGCACCCGGGCTGCTGGCCGCTGGGGAATCCAGGTACGCTGGTCCAGGCCGGCCACGAGTGGTTCCGGCGGGATAGGCGATGAGAGGGGCGGCGACGGTTGCTCTTCGCTTGCCGGCGCCGGTTCGAGCGGCGTCGCCACCTGCGGTTCCACTGGCTCGGCGAACTCGACCGGCAGACCCAGCTTCGGCTCGCGCCGGCCCCAGGGGTCGATCAGCGGACAGGTGTCGTCTGCCTCATCCAGCGTCGGCTCCGGCGCCAGCGCCGGTTCGTCCGCCGGTGCAGCCGGAACGACCGCCGGCGGTGCGGAATGGGGTTTCGGCGGAGTCCGCACTGTGGCCGGTTTTCCGACCGCAACCAGGTTTTCGCCCACCGCCGTCACCCGCAGGCGCAGGCCGCGCCCGCGCCGATCCCGCGCCGTGAAGCCCCCAGCGTCATCCCCCGTCAGGATCAGCCCGCCCGGCGGTTCCGCCACCACGTCCACCAAGGCTGGCGTCCCCGGTCGCAGCATCAGCAACACCGACTCGCCGCCGGGAAACGGCCAAGCCGCTACCGCGAAACTGCTGGCCCGCCGGTCGCCGTTGAGCAGGGTCAGCCGCTGGCCGGGATAGATCGGCCCCACGTCCCGCCAGTCGCCCCCGGCCTCGGCCGCGGCCTGAATCTGGAACACCGGGATTTCGTTCTCATCCGGCAGATAAATCGCCCGGCCGAACAGAAATTGTACCTCGCCCGTTCGCAGCGTCGGGTCCGCTTCCAACTGGTAGCGGATCGTCGCGTGTTCGGCCAGATAGCGGCCCAAGTCCTGCTCGTGCAGCCGCCGCAATTCTCGCAGCAGCGTTTTGCGCCCGAGGCCATCCTCCAATCGTTCGTCCCGCACGTAATCGCGTTCCGGGACACGGACGATGATGTGGCTGTAGCGCGTCTCCTTGCGCTGGCGGCCTTGCGGGGCGCGCGGGTGACGCTTGAGCGCTTCCATCAGGAACAGGCCCTCCTGGCCACCCCGGACCCGCTCCCACAGCAGTTCGACGTTGAACACGTCCGGGATCTTGCGCAGAGTCGCGCAGATCACGTAATCGGAGGCGAGCAGCGCCTCAGGTTGGGTTGGCATGGCTTTTTTCCTCGACCGCAACGGCCAGCGCCACGATCGGTAACACGAATAAGGTCAGATGGCTGCCGGCGGCCGACAGCAGGGGCATCGGCTGGCCCATGATGGGCAAAAAGCCCAGGTTGGCGCCCCAGGACACCAGCATGTGCGCGCCCAGCAGGGCCGCGCCGCCATACAGGGTAAAATACGCGAAACTACCCAGCGCGGTCAGCCGGTAATCGCCACGCCCGATCCAGTCCAGGGCGCGGTCGGCGATCGTCAGCAGCAGCAGGATGAACGCCGCCTGAAGTCCGACCAGCCCCAGCCCCGCCGCACCGCCCTGCCGGCTCAGAAAAAACGCCGGGGTGAAATCGTTTTCCACCACCGGAATCGCCATGGCCCGGCCATTCGTCCCATCGCGCCAGGCCGCGCCCCACCAGCCGCCGGCGCGGATCGCCTCCAGCGCCCGCCGCAACTGGTAACCGGAGTGGGGATGCCGTTCCGGCGCGGCCCAGACCTGGATGCGATCCGTTTGAAAATCGAGCGGAAAATCCTCCGGCCGGTCGTGCAGCCAGGCTCCTCCCAAGGCGAGGAGCAACGTCAGCGCCAACAACACTGCGCCGCCGCCCCGGCGCCAGGCCGGCTCGGGATGCGCCCGCAGATAGGCCCAGGCCAGGGCCAGCGCCCCGATCAGCAACAACACCAGCGGCGAGAAATCACGCAGGAACACCAGGGCAAAGCCGCTCGCCGCCAGCAGCAGCGTCACCGGCCCCAGATAGCGTAGCCAGAGCGAGGGCTTGGCGAAACTCCAGTCGCGCCCCCACAGGCGCACCCGCAGCATCAGGGCGTAGGCCGCCGCCGCGAGCAGGGCCAGCTTGGTCAGCTCCAACGGCTGGAAACCCGCCCAGCCCCCCTCGTCGCCAAACGCGGCCTGCGCCGCCAGCAGCGCCAGCCCGGCGCCGCCCAGCCCGCGCAGGCCCCAGCGCGCCCGCCGCGCGTTCAGCCAGGGGTGGGGTTGCCGCCAGCGCCAGAACGTCCAGCCGGCCCAGGCCGCCCAGCCGAACGTGCCCGCCAGCGCCGCACCGCTGCCGCCGTAGCGCAGCCAGCCGGATTCACCGGCGCCCGCCCCCAGTTGCAACAGCGTCGCCAACCCGGCTCCCAGCAACAGTGTCAGTGTCGCCAGCAAACCAGCGCTCCACGGCGAGCGCACCGTCCACAGCCAGACCAGCAGTGCCGGCCAGGCCAGCAGATACGGCCACAACGCCGGCGCGGTCAGGATGCCCAGGTGCAAACCCAGGCAGGCCCCGGCCAATCCCAGCCCCAATGCGATGCGTCGCCGGACCGGCCCTTCCGGCCAGCGCCGCCGCCGCCCCAGCCAGACGAGAGCCAGCGCCAGCGGCGGCAAGCCCAACAGCAGCGGCCAGAACAGATCGCCCGGGGCGGACGGGCGCAGCCAGGCCATCGCTTGCCAGCGCGTCCTGACCGCCGGCGCGGCGTCTGGCGGAACCGAACCGGCCGGCCAGCGTTGCGCGCGGGTCAGCACCGCCAGTTCCAACACCGGTTCGGTTCGGGTCACCCGATAGTGGGTGCGACCGACGATCAACCGGTCGCCGGCCGCCAGTGGAATGGAGCGCCGCCACAACGATTCGGCCGCCGGCGTTCCGGCCGCCACCGTCACCGGCGGACCGTCCAGCCGGCCGGCGTTACCGGGTCGCAGTGCGAAGCCCGGTCGGGTTGGAGCGACGACCGCCGTATCCACCGGCACGCCCGGCAATCCCAGCCGGTCGGCGCAATACACTCCACCGCCCAGCCGCAACGGGCGTTGCATCAGCCCGCCCAGGCCCCAGGCCGCCAGCCGCTCGCGTAACCAGGTCCGACTGTTGGAGACGCATTCCGGTAGCGGTTGACCGTCCCGGCGCAGGCGAAGCCCATCATAATCCCAGCGCCGGTCGCCCATTTGCAACGTCAGCCGGTCGGCGCCGGCGGCCAGCACTGCAAAGGACCGGTCGCCGACTGCGAACGCTGCGCCCACCGCCAGCGGCCATTCCCGGGTCGGCCGGTCACCGTGACCCCGGGCAGGCCGCCACAACACCTGCCTGCCGGGCGCGATATTGGCCAGCCGCCAGCCGCCATCCGCTTCGCGGCGCAGCAGTACATGCTCGCCATCCGCTTGCGGCGCCCGCAGTGCCTCGCGACCCAGGATCACGCTCTGACCGGGTTCCAGCGCCACCGTCAGGGCACGCGGCTCCTGCCAGGCTGGCGCCCGGTACACCGTCCACGCTATCGCCAGCACCGGCAACAGCCAGACCAGTAACAACCAGAATTTACGCGAAAGCGTCATGGTTCATGCTTTGCGGCGACCAGCGCCGCCAGCCAGTCCGCGACCACCGGCCCGCACTCCTCGCCGCCGGTGCCGGTGGTATGACTGATCAGGCAGGCAAACGCCAGCCGGCGCGATTCCCCCGGCAGCGCGCCCGGTTCCAGCCAGCCCACCAGCCAGGCATTTTGCACCGCGCCGGTTTCATCCAGATCGGCGGTACCGGTCTTGACGTGGAGATGCGGACGGAGGGCATCGAAGCGTGAATCGGCAAACGCGGCGCGGGCAGTGCCCGTCTTCGCCACCAGTTGCATGCCCTGGCGGATGCGGTCGGTGGGGATGCCCAGGGCCGCGCCTTCCAAGTCGCCGGCGGGCCGGCCGTTCAGTTCCGCCAGCAAGCGGGGCGCCACCCGGTGACCGGTGGCGATGGCCGCCGCCACTTCGGACAGTTGCAGCGGCGTGACCTGCATGCGGAAGCCCAGCGCCGCCAGTCGGACCTCGGTGCGGCTGGTGATCGGGTCCAGCGCGGAAGCTGTCGTGCGCAGCGCGTCGCCAGACTCAATCACACCCGCCGGCAGCAACCCGCCGTCCAAATCCCGGGCCGCGCCGAAGTCCAGCCCGGCGGCCACGTCCAGCAGCGGTCGCACGCCGCGCAGGGCATCGGGGGTCAGCGCCCGGACGCCCGCCAGTCCTGGCGCGGCAGGATCGTCCAGCAGGGTGGCGTCGGTGGTCTCCACCAGCCAGGCGAACCAGGTATTGAGCGAATCGCGCAACGCCTGCGCCAGGCCATAGCGTGGGTCGCCGTGCCGCTGCATCCGTTCCAGCGGGGTTTGCACGCCGGCCGTGCCCCGGAAGTTGTGCACCGCAGTCGGTGCGGGCCAGTCGTAGCGGATTCCCGGCTGCCGGGCCCACGGCGCGCAGCCTGCGGCGCGTGCCGGATAGCAGGCGGCGTCCGCGCCGAAGTCGTAGGTTTGCGCCAGCGGCAGTTGCGCCCATTCCGCTTTGCCCAGACCGGCCAGCACCGCCGCCAGTTCCGGGCGCTGCACCGCTTCCCGTTCCAGCAACAGCGCATCCACCAGTTTGAACGCCGAACCCGCCGGATGGAACCTGCCACCGTCGTGTTGCCAGGCCCAGATCTGTAAGGGACTGCGGCGCGGCTGACCGACCGTGAAGCTGTACAGATCAGCCCAGGTGACGCCTTGCGGCGGTTCCGGATCGTTGGCTACCGCCAGAATATCGCCCCGGTCGGCGTCCAGCACCAGCAAACTGGCCACCCGCGCCGTGCGGTAGGGATCGGCGGTTCCAAAAGCCGCGCTCACCGCCGGCAACCGCTCCCGCAGCGCCTGCCGCACCGCCGCCTGCAGATTGGCATCCACGGTCAGTCGGGCATCTACCGCTGTGATACCGTGCTCGCTCAGCCGCGCCAACGTATGGGCCATCGCCCCTTCATGAGCCGGGTCCAAACCGACCAGCGCCGCCAGTCCCAGTGCCCAGGCCGCTCCGGTCGGCTCACCGCGCTCCAGCAACACGGTCCCGGCACGGTCGCGCAACGTGACCTCCGCCTGCGGCGGACGAATCGGCGCGGTGCTGGAGGTCGCTGGCGGATCGCGCCAGACCAGCCGCTCGCCCGCGCGCTGGATATGGGCGAAGTCGTGGCGGTAGGCATCGGGAAACACGGTCGCCGGCAGCGGTTGAACCTCCAGTTCCAAACCGGTCGCGCCCTCGCCAAGTTCCAGGCGCAGCCAATGAGCTGCCGCATCGCGCTCGCCGCAGGGCCCCACTTGCAGACACCGGGGCTGGCGGGCCAGCACTGTCGCACCGGTGACGACCGGAGCCGCGCCCACGGCCAGAATTTCCAGGCGCGCACCGCGCCGAGTCGGCCGCTCCAGAGTCAAATGGAACCGGACTGGCGGCCGCCCCGCCAGCGCCGGCCAGCGCGCCACGCGCCGCCACGGCTCCCAGCCACGCGGGATTTCGGCGAACAGCCGGCCGGCGAGCGGTGGCATGGCGGCAGTCAGCATCAGCGGCGCGCTGCCCCAGTCGGCCCGCCACTCGCCTGGCACCGTGGATTCCGGCCGCCAGCGCACCGCCGCCAGCAGTTGCCGGCTGTTGAACACCTCGACCTGCTGGCGCACGTAGCGCCCGGCCGCGCCAAAATGCAGCGCCCGGTGCAGGGTACGAATCTCCTCATCCCAAACCCCGCTGAGCCAGTCGGGTTCACCATCGCGCGGCGCCAGCAGTTCAGGATGTTCGCTGGCGTAAAGCCGCCGCAGCGGCAGATCGGCCGGTGCGACTGCGATCCGGCCATCCTCACCCGGCCGCAACAAACCGGCGGTCAATACCCGGTCGAACAGTTCGGCATCCTCGCGGCGCGGCGGCGGCGCGGCTGGAGCTGCATAGCGACCGGGCGCCAGCCGAAATTCCCGCGCTGGCCGCCCATCTCCGGGATACCATAGCACGGTGCGCGGTTGGGCTTCGGAACCCGTCCCGTTCCCAGCTATCGTGCTGTATACGCTCACCCGCAACCGGCCGAACGGGCAATCCCGTTCCGCCAGCCGGCGCACGCGAACCGCGTGGTCCCAGTGCTCGGCGTCCGCTGGCGCACCGGCATTCCATAGCAGCCAGAGATCGCGCCGGAACTCGAGCGCCGGACCAGGGCCGCTGGCCGCTGTATCTGCCAGCAGCAACACCGGCCGGCGGTCGCGCACGGTCACCCGCAACGGCTCTTCGTCGGCATAGGGTCGCAACTGCGCGCCAGCCGGCTCCACCGTCACTGCGAACGCCGGCGCATCCACCCCGCCGGGGCCATCGTCCAGCAGGGGATTTTTCAGGCCATAATGGGCGGGGCGCGGCGGCTGGGCGGCCCGGTTGGCGGCGGCGGCCTCCCGGGCCTGCGCCCAGTCCCAGCCGACATAGAGCGGCAGCAGCGTGGCATCGGCAGACGTGGAGGCGCGCTGGTCGCATAGCGACACCTCCTGCTGGCCGAGAAGCCGGCGCGGTCCCTGGATCAACAGCAGCCCCTGGCCAGGGATGAGGCGCTGGAAGTCGTCGCCGGCGGGGATGATGAGTTCCGGGTCCGGGAACTCCGCCGGCAGGCGGGGCAAGGACGCAGGCACGGCGGCCGGGCGCGCGTACAGGGCTGCCAGCCGCCCGTGCAGCAAACCGACGCTCAGGACAATGCCCAGCGCGAACAGCAATGGCGTTAGAATAGGACGGCGAGCGGCGCCGTTCAGCGGCGGTATGGGTTCCATGCGGAACGATGCAAAGTGATGAAAAAGCCTTGACCTGATGATTGCGGATTAGTTTACTGAATTTCGGGGCTTCGCCGGGGAACGTTACTGGTTTTGCTCGTCCTGGATGGGTGGGCGCGGATTGAAACGGAGAATGCTCATGCAAAGCGGTGAGTGGATCACGATTAACGACCGGTATTACCGCCTGGGCGCCGTGCTGTCGAGCGGCGCGGGCAGTTACGGCCAGGTTTGGGAAGCCGCCGACATTGCCGGCCGCGCGGTAGCGGTCAAACTCATCAACGCCGAGGCGATGACCCAGACCGATCCGGCCCTGCACGGTCACTGGCGCGCGCATCTGGAGCGGGAAATCGCCTTTCTGAAAAGTTTGAACGCTGACCAGTCCCGCCACGTGGTCGCTCTGCTCGATCACGGCGAGGTAGACGGGCAACCCGCGCTGGTGTTGGAGCGGTTGCAGGCCAATCTCGGCCAATGGCTGGCGCACCTGCGGCGGGAGAGTACGCCGCCGGACCTGGCGCAAATCCTTGGCTGGGCCGAACAAATCCTGGACGGCCTGGACGTAGTCCATCAGGCCGGCTTCGTCTACCGTGACCTCAAGTTCAGCAACCTCCTGGTCGGCGATGACGGCGCGCGGCTGAAGCTGGCTGATTTCGGTTCGCTCAAGCGCGAGGATGGCGACAACACCCGCTCGTTCATCGGCACCCCCGCCACCATGGCCCCGGAGCAGGTGCTGCCCGTCCGCCGGGGGGCGGAGGGTTGCGAGTACGCAGTGGATTACCGCGCCGACTATTACGCGCTGGGACTGCTGCTGTTCGCCCTGCTCGCGGACCAGCCGACCACCGCTGCCCAACGCCGGCTCGGTCAACTCCTGGCCCTGCATGGCCAGGAAGGCGCTGGTCGCCAGCAGGGCGCGCAACAACTGGGCGGTCTGGACGACGAGGAGCGGGAATCGCTGCTGCGGTCGGTGGAATTCTGGACAGTGCCCGCGCGGTCGGAGCAAGACGGCGGAACAGCGGCGCTGCTGGTTAGCCTGATCGACCGGTTACTGGCCCGCGATCCAGCCGACCGGCCGGCTGACAGTCTGGAAATTCGCGCGGCGCTGGACACGGCGCGAGTCAACCTGTTAGCCGCGCCGACCCTGACGCTTGACTGGAACGCACCACCGCCGGCGGACGAACCACCAAATCGGCATCCCCGGCGCATCGCCCGACCCACGCCACGATCCCGGCAACGGTGGGCGCTGCTGGCCGGCGCGGTGGGGTTGGCCGGCGTGGTGGCCTGGGCCATCGTCCGCCCGGTCGGCGAGATCGGCCCCGACCGGGCCGAACCGCTGAGTGCTGTCATCGCGCCGCCTACCACCGATATCGCTAGACCAACAGAGCCGGCAGCACCGGCGGTAGAACCGGCTACGCCACTGCCCCCTTCCGAGATTTCAACAGGCGTGTCGTCTACACCACCAGCGACCACCGACCCACCGGTGGCCGAGACGCCCGAATCAATGGATGATGCTCCGGTCGCGGAAACACCCGAATCGGCGAACGATGCGCCGGTTGCGGAGACGCCGGAACCGGCGGCCGACGCACCGGTAGCCAAGACCCCGGAACCGGTGAACGACGCACCCGTAGCAGAATCGCCTAAACTGGTGGACGATGCGCCTCCGCCAGTTCGGCTCGCACCCGCTGAAACCCGGCCTGGGGCCAAAACAGGGTCCAAAGCCAAGCCACGTGCGGTGGTTGCCACGCCACGCCCAGCCGCCGCGCCTGCCTCCGTGGAACCACGCCCGCTGTTCCGCGCCAAACCTCCCGCCAACCCCAAACCTGCCAGGTCGGCACCCGCGCCCGCAGTCGCCACCGACCGGCCAGCGGAAGTCGAACGGCCCAATATCAGCACGCGCCCGGCTCCTGTCGAACGGCCAGCGGTCGCGGATCGTCCCTCGGTTGCGCCCGCTACTGTCCCCCGAATCGCGAAACCGACTCCGCCATCATCCACGCCTGCCACGCCAAAACCGGCTCAACGCTCGCCGACCACCGTCCAGACCCAATCCGCGCCGCGCGACAGCGCCGCGTCCAGGCCGGTTGCGCCTGCCAAGCCGGCTCCCAGCGTCGCTTCGCGCCCGCCGACGACCCCCAAACGGGCTTCCAAACCCGCTGGCCCGGTCGCCCGCGCCGAACCATCCCGCCGGACCGCGTCGCGCCCGGAACATGCACCTGCCCTGCCGCCGATCAAGCTGGAATCGCGGACGGAACCCGCACCTGCCCTGCCACCGATCAAACTGGAGTCACGTCCGCAATCGGCGCCGCCGGCTCCACCGCCTATCGAACTGGTCAGTCGCTCCAGCGCTACCGTTACGGGCGCACGCTCCGCGCCCATCGTGGCCCGCGCCGAACCCAAACCACCGTCCCATTCGTCAGCCTCTTCGCCCGCGCGATCCGCCGACCCGGTCACCCAGCTTCGGGACAACACCGGTCGCGCCGCCACCGCCTTGGGCGACTGGGCGAGCCGTACCAGTTCGACCGTCAGCAAGGAAGTAAAGCGAGGCCTGAAAGCCGCCGATCACGCGGTAAAACAGTGGACAGGGAATTGCAACCCAGCCGACGGCTGTATCCGGAATACGACCCAGGTCGAGCGCCGCGACCGCTTGGCCAACCGCTATGGCCATACGGTCTCACAAGGGGAACGCCCGGCGCGACAGGATGAGGATGAAGGATTCGCGCGGCCACCGCCGCGCCAGTACCGGGATGATTACCGCTGAATCTCGGCACGGTCCGCGTCTGGCCTGTCGTCCAGCCCTTCCTGGGCGGCGACCAGGCGCAGCGCCATTTCGAACGCCTGTCGGGTAAATGCCATTACCTCGGTGAATCCGGGGTCCGACAAGGCACGAGCGACATCGTGGCTGCGGAAGATGTTGATGAACTGGCGCTCGCGCTCGTAGTGCAGGGACAGCCGGCCCAGGCCCCAGTCTTCCAGGATTTGCCAGAGTTCGGGCCGGTAGATCCGGGCCAGCCGCATCACCACCGGCACCGGATCGCGCCGGGCCAGCAGTGCCGCCAGGCGCAGGATCAGATCGAACGACAGCGCCGCCGTGCCTTTCTCCACCGCCGCCAGCAGCGAATGATCCTTCAGGTCCAGCGCAGCGTTGAGGTCGTCCACGGTCAGTCCAGCCACCAGTCGCAAATCGCGCAGGTACTCGCCGGTTTCCTTCATGGCCTCGGCCTGCTCGGGACTGAGCAGCAGCGCCTTGCCGACCCGCCACGGGGTTTCGGCGGTTTTCGTCACCTTGCGCAGGGTATCGGTGACGGTGCCGGCCACCGCGCCGGGCAGCCGGGTCAGCCGCCCGACCAGCGAAGGCGGTTCGGCAGCTGGAACCGGTGTTTCGGGAAGGACCAGCGGCGTGGGGTCGGCGGTTTTTGCCCTGGCGGACGGTTTGGCTTTCGCGGTCCTGCCGCCTGGAGGCTTGGCGGGAGGCTGTTCGCTGCTCATTTCAATCTCTCTTTTCGTGGCTTACCCGCCAAATGAAAATCCCCCGGCGGTTTGGAAGCCGGGGGATAGTCCTCGCGGTCAGAAACGGGTTACTGGCAAAATCAGTCCCACGCTACCGGAACCGGCCCGTACCGATGATAACCCATCCTAATCCCAATCAGCGCTGCCGCACCACCTGATACGGCCGGGCGGGATAGGTGACCGGCACGCTCCAGATATGCACCAGCCGGCTGAACGGGAACACCAGGAACACGGTCATGCCCAGAACCATGTGCAGCTTGAACAGGAAACCGATCTCGCTCATGGCCGCCACCGCTTCGGCGGGATCGAAGGTGACGATGTTCCGCGCCCAGGTCATCAGCAACGTCATGTTATGGCCGTCCAAGTGCATCAGCGACACCGGGACGGTCAACAGGCCGAGGATCAACTGCGCGTACAGCAGCAGCAGGATGAAAATATCCATCCGGGTGCTGGTGGCCCGCACGCGCGGATCGGTCAGCCGCCGCCGCACCAGCATGGTCAGACCGGCGAAGCACATCAGACCGAAGATGCTGCCCGCCACCACGGCCAGGATCTGCTTGGCGGTGGCGGAAACGCCCAGGGCGTGCAAAATCTCCGGCGGGGTCAACATGCCGAAGAAGTGGCCGAAGAACAGCAGGATGATGCCGACATGGAACAGGTTGCTGGCCAGCCGCATGTCCTTCTTGTTCAAAATCTGGCTGGAATGCGCCTTCCAGGTGAACTGGTCGCGTTCGAACCGCGCCAGGCTGCCGAGCAGGAACACCGAACCGGCCAGATAGGGATAGACGCCAAATAGCAGGGTATCCAGGTAA
>JAGTSD010000024.1 GCA_018262135.1 Pseudomonadota bacterium
CTCCTTCGCCGGCACGCAAGTCTGGGGCGTGCTGGCCATGGGCGCCGCTATCGTCATGCTGTTCTTCCTGCCCTGGCTCGACTGCAGCCCGGTGAAATCCATCCGCTATCGCGGCTTGCCATTCAAGCTGGTGCTGGCCGCGTTCATCGTTTCCTTCCTGATCCTGGGCTATCTGGGCGCGCTGCCGACCACCCCGGCCCGCACCTCCCTGGCCCAGATCTGCTCCGTGATCTACTTCGCGTTCTTCTTCGTGCTGCCGATTCTGCCATGGTTTGAAAAGACCAAGCCGGTACCGGAAAGGGTGACTTCAAAATGAAAAAAATCATCATCGCACTCGCGTTTCTGGCCCTGCCGGGCCTGAGCCTCGCGGCTGGCGGAGAGGGCTATCCGCTGGAGAAGGCCCCGCTTGACCTGCATAACAAGGCCTCGCTGCAAAAGGGCGCCAAGCTGTTCGTCAACTACTGCATGGGTTGCCACTCCCTGGAGCACCAGCGCTACAATCGCATGGCCCGCGACATCGGCCTGACCGACGAGCAAGTCCAACAAAACCTGATCTTCACCGGAGCCAAGATCGGCGATCTGATGAAAAACGCCATGCCCAAGGCCGACGCCAAGCGCTGGTTCGGCGTCACCCCGCCCGATTTGACCGTCATCTCCCGGTCGCGCGGCGTGGACTATCTCTACACCTACCTGCAAACCTTCTATCAGGACCCGACCCGGCCGTTCGGCGTGAACAATGCCGCGTTCCCGAACGCCGGCATGCCGCACGTGCTGTGGCAGTTGCAGGGAATGCAAAAAGCGGTCTACGAGGTCCACAAGGACCATGAAGGCAACGAAGCCAAGGTTCTCAAGGGCTTCGAACTGGTGCAACCCGGCAGCATGAGCCCGCCGGAGTTCAAGGAAGCGATGGTGGATCTGGTGAATTTCCTGGCCTACGTCGGCGAACCCATTCAACTCGAACGTCAGAAGATCGGCATCTGGGTGTTGCTGTTCCTGGCGCTGCTGACCGTGGTGTTCTACCTGCTCAAGAAAGAGTACTGGAAGGACGTACATTGACGCCGGCGCCGGCGGAGGGCCGACCGCTCGCCGCCGGCATTCTCTGATTCGCTCCCCGCGCCCGGCGGGGGGTCCCATTTCCCGCGATCCGCCCACGATTCCTCGGCCATGACCTCGACCCGTCCCTATCTGATCCGCGCCCTGTACGAGTGGATTGAAGACAACGGCCTGACGCCGCACATTCTGGTCGACGCGGAAGCGCCGGGCGTGACCGTACCCAAGCAGCATATCCGCGAGGGCCAGATCGTGCTCAACATCAACTCGTCGGCGGTGCGCGATCTGCGGTTGGGCAACGACTGGATCGAGTTCAGCGCCCGCTTTGGCGGCGTAGCCCGCGCGATCCAGATTCCGGTGACGGCGGTCCTGGCCATCTACGCCCGTGAAAACGGTCAGGGCATGGCCTTTGGCGAGGAGGTCGGAGGCGATGAGCCACCCCCGCCGGACAAGCCGGACAAGCCGGACAAGCCGGACAAGCCCGTGCGTCCCGACCGCAAGCCGGTGTTGAAGATCGTGAAATAGCCGTGCTCAGGGAATGTACTCGAACAGGGTCACCACCTGGTTCACGCCGCCGACCTGGCTGGCCTTGTCCGCCGCCGCGTCCGCTTCCTGCCGCTTCACCAGTCCCATCAGATGGACTACCCCACGGTCCGTTACCACCTTGACCCGACTGGGATCGAAACCCGGGATATTGGTGATCTGGACCAGGGCAGTCTTGACCTTGGTGGTGATCAGGGCGTCATTGCTCTGCACAGACAGGGAACTGGGCGCACTAACCGCCAACTCGTTGTAGACCTCCCGAACCTGAGGTTCGCCAAGATTGCGGGCAATCTGCTCGGCTTTTTGTCGAACCGCTTCCGATACGACCTCGCCGGTCAATAAGACAGCGCCGTTGTAGCTGGTGGTATTAATGTGGTTGCCTGGCGGCAATTGTTTGTTGAATGCGTCGTAAAGCTTCAGTTCGATGGTCTGATCGTCCACCACGGTTCCGGTCGTGCGCCGGTCGTGCGCCACGCCTACGCCCACCGCCGTACCGCCCACCAACAGTGGGATACAACCGGTCAGCAGCGTTGTGGCCAGAATCGCTGCCGTCAAACGGGTTGGCCATGCGTTCATGTTTGTTCCTCCTCGCCAAACAGTTGATGATCCACCAAATCGCACAGACAGTGGATGATCAGGATGTGGACTTCCTGAATCCGCGCGGTCGCCGTCGCTGCCGCGCGAAGCTCGATATCTCCCTCGCCCAGTTGCCCGGCCATGCGCCCGCCGTCGCGGCCGGTGAGCGCCACCGTGGACAGTCCCCGTTCCCGCGCAGCGGTCATCGCGGTCAGGACGTTAGGCGAGTTGCCGCTGGTCGAAATCGCCAGCAATATATCGCCGGGACGCCCCAAGGCGCGGACTTGCCGGGCGAAAATGTGTTCGAAGGCGTAATCGTTGGCGATGGAAGTCAGTGCCGAACTATCGGTGGTCAGCGCGATGGCCGCCAAACCCGGCCGTTCGATCTCGAAGCGGTTCACCAGTTCGGCGGCGAAGTGCTGGGCGTCAGCGGCAGACCCGCCGTTGCCACAGACCAGAATCTTGTGGCCCTGCCGCAGCCGTTCCGCCAGAAGTTCGGCGGCCTGGACGATGCATGGTCCCATCGTGGCGAGGGTGCCCTGCTTGGCTGCAATGCTGGCGGCGAAATGCTGTTCGATGCGTGCGAGCGGTTCCATCATGTCCATCCGATGAAGTTCGGTCAGTAAGCTTAGCGCATTCCCGTTCGATTCTGGGTCTCAATGGCGCATAATCCGCCTCCTCAGCGTTCTACTCAACCATCCCCATGTTTGCTTCCGCTTCCCGCGAATTCCGGGCCGGCGTGCTGGCGCTGGCGCCGTTGCTAGTCGGAGTTATGCCCTTTGGCATGATCTACGGCGCGCTGGCGCTGAGCCAGGGCTTGAGTCCGGCAGCGGCGCTGGCCATGTCCAGCATTCTGTTCGCCGGCTCGGCGCAGTTTCTGTTCTGCCAGTTGCTCGGCGTCGGCGCCCCGCTCACGGTGACGGTGGCCGAGGTGGGCCTGCTCAACCTGCGCCACGCCCTGTACAGCGCTGCCATGGCCCCGCGCATCGCCCATCTGCCCCGGCGCTGGAAGCTGGCGCTGGCCTATCTGCTGACCGACGAGGCATATGCCGTCATCGCCCGGCGCGAGGCGGCGGATGATACGGGGCCCTATCGGCACTGGTTCTATCTGGGCGCGGGCCTGGCCCTGTGGGGCGGCTGGCAACTGTCCACCGCCGCCGGTGTATTGCTGGGCGCGCGGCTGCCGGCGGACTGGCCGCTGGATTTCGCCCTGCCACTGACCTTCATCGCCATCGTAGTGCCGCTGATCCGCAACCGGACCCTGCTGGCGGTGGCGGCGGTTTCCGGGATCGTGGCGCTGGTGGCCGCCGGGCTGCCGTTCAAGCTGGGGCTGCTGGCGGCGGCGCTGGCCGGGATGGCGGTGGGTTGGCGACTGGCGGGAGGGGTGCGATGAGCGTCTGGCTGACCATCATCCTGTGCGGGGTGGTGACCTTTATCATCCGCCTGTCGTTCATCGCCGCCGAGGGCAAGGTGGCGTTCCCACCGGGTTCCCGCCGCGTGTTGCCGTTCGTGCCGGTCGCCACCCTGACCGCGCTGGTGATCCCTGATCTGCTGATGCCGCAGGGCACGCTGTGGCTGGCCTGGGACAATGCCCGGCTGATGGCCGGACTGGCGGCTATCGCCATCGCCGCGACGACCCGCAGCGTGTTGTGGACGCTGGTGGGGGGATTTGTGGTGCTGGGGGTATGGCCAGCATGAACGAGGAAACTGGCCTGGGGCTATGTGCGCCCGGAAATTTGACCTTGTCGTAAATCTCTGCCAGCGCCAGTTCGCAATCAATCGGGTCCAGCCGCAGACTGTCCTCCAAACCGTCGCTATCCGTCAACACCCAGCGTTGATTCGGTTGCCGCCGGTAGGATTCGACATGCGGGCGATGCTGGGCGATCAGCACGTACTCCATCAGCGATTCCACCTCGGGCTGCATCCGGATGAGGAGGTGCAAGCCCGGCTGGGCCTGATTTTCGCCAAATTCGATGCACTGGGTAGCGCTGCTCTTTGGATAAAACGTTGGCCGCCCGGTGGGCGGCCAACGCGCGATCCCTCGTAAATCGGAGCAGATTACTGCTTGGGCGCAGCGGGTACCGCCGGCATCGCGGGCGCAGGCGGAACCGCCGGTTTGGCCGGCATCGCGGGCGCAGGCGGAACCGCCGGTTTGGCCGGTATCGCGGGCGCAGGCGGAACCGCCGCCGCTGGCGCGGTCGCCGGCCCCGCCCCACCCACGGTTACCATGGGTTTGATCTTTTCAACGGTTTTTGCCTTGATGCCTGGCACCTTGGCCAAATCGTCCACCGATGTGAAGGGTCCGTTGGCTTCGCGATACTTGACGATATCGGCCGCCTTCTTGGGACCGATCCCTTTGACCCCTTTATCCAACTGCTCGGCAGTCGCCGTGTTAATGTCTATGGCCTGAGCAAAGGACAGGGCGGAGAACATCGCCAAGGCAACTGCGAGCACTAAATGCAACAGTTTCATTTTTCACTCCTTATTTGATCGCCATTCTGTTGGTGGAAAAAAGCTGCCATTGAGGAGAGAAAAATAGAACAAAATTGTGGAAATGCAACCCCTTGCCGACAGTTTTTTTAGTGGTGGGCTCCTTGCAAGGCAATCGGCAATATTGGATCAGATCCATTACCCGGCGCTTCAAGTACTGGTCTTCATGACCAGATCGGGCATCGGTTTGATCGTGTTCCACTGCTGGCAACCGGGGCAACACCAGTGCAAGGCCTTGACGACAAAACCGCAGTTGACGCAACGGTAGCGGGCGGCGCCATTGAGCATCTGCGTGCTGACGCAGTGCAACGCACGCAAGTCGGCATATCCCGCCCCCTTGCCTCGTTCCAGTTGGATTTCAACCAATCGCCGCAAGCCCAGCAGGGTCGGATATTCCCGCAATTCGCGTTCGAGAAACCGGAGCGCCGCTTCCTCACCCTCGTGCCGCAGGAACCAGTCCGCCAGAGCATCGGTGATCCGGCCGCCATGATCCCGCTGTTGGACTTCGCGCAAATACGCTCCCCACTCATCGAGCCGATTCAGTATGGCATAGCACTCCCCGAGCGGCGCGATGACCTCCGGAAAATACCCTCGATCCTGCCGTTCGACTGCCTGGAACGTCGCGATGGCCGCCTGACAGTCTCCCTCTCGCATGGCGAGGCGACCCAGCAACAGGTTGGCCCGAACGCAGCCCGGGTCGCGCGCCAGCGCGTTGAGCAGCCAGGTTCGAGTTTCGTCGTCCTCGCTGGCTTCCTCGGCCAGCTCGCAACAAAAATGCGCGGTCTCCCGCTTTTTGGATTCACCGCCGATCTGCTCCAAACGGTCACAGTAGGTAATCGCCTGGCGCCAGTCCTTTTCCTGCTGGAAGATGTAGATCAAGCGCGAGAGAGCGACCTCGGTATGGTCGGGCTGTTCCAGCAGTTCCCGAAACAGCTCCTCAGCCCGGTCGAACAGGCCAGCCCGCAAGTAATCCTCGCCGAGTTCGAGCATGGCCCGGCGGCGCTGGTCAGCCGTCAGGGTGGTCCGGGCGATCAGGCTACCGTGAATATGGATCGCCCGATCCACCTCGCCGCGGCGTCGAAACAGATTGCCCAGAGTCAGATGGATCTCTGCGGTATTCCGGTCCACGCCGGCCATGCGAGTGAACACTTCGATAGCCTGATCGGGCTTGTCCTCGATCAGGTAATTCAGTCCCTTGAAGTATTCGGTGTTACGGGCGGTTGCACGGTTGCGCCGCCCGGCATACTCGCGTCGGGCTACCCACCAGCCAGAGGCCGCAGCGACTGGCAGCAGCAGCCACAATAGCTCCATCATGACCTAGCGGTGCGTCCCCGGCGCGTCAAGGAGCACTCCGGCCCGCCTTTTTGGCCAGCAGGCTGATTTCCTGATCCTTGTCGGCGACGGCCTGCCGCAGCCGGGCCACCCGCCAACGGAGCGGCAACACGACGAAGGCTCCGACCAGGGAAGTCAGCAGGACGCCAGCGGCAAAGGCGCACACCACCACCAGCGACAACGGCACTGTCGTCTTGTCCAGCAAATAGTCAACTGGGACCGGGTTGGCGTTCAGCGTTGAGAACTCCACCCCCAGCAACAGTACGACGAGCAAGATTGCGGCAATCAAAAGGACCTTGAGCAATTTAATCCCGAACATCGGTTTCCCCCTGCCAAAACGACTTGAACTCGGCCGGCTCGAACGGTAGTCCACCGCCTCTGGTGGAACGGGATTCCCCCGCTATTCAACAAAAAACCCACTTCATACCGTGGGTTTTTGAACGGCTGATGACAACCGATAGCCTGCCGAATTGAAATGACGATTACAACAACGTATCGCTAACTTTTAAAACCCGCGGTCGTTAACCCGTTCGCGCAGTTCCTTGCCGGGCTTGAAGTGTGGGACATACTTGCCGGCCAGCGTGACAGCCTCGCCGGTTTTGGGATTACGACCCACTCGTGGCGGCCGGAAGTGCAGCGAAAAACTGCCGAAACCACGGATTTCGATCCGCTCGCCATGGGCCAGCGAATCGCTCATCTGCTCCAGCAGGGTCTTGACCGCCTGTTCCACATCCTAGTAGGGAAGGTCGCTGCGCTTGCGCGCGAGAATTTCAATCAATTCCGATTTCGTCATGGAACGTCCCCAGTGAACGGCGGACACGGTGGCATGCACCGCGCCGCCCTCGTTCGAATCAGTCGTCCTGCGCGCTCATCTGTTCCTTGAAGATATCGCCCAGGGTCGCGCCGGTGCCGGACTTGCGGCTGTAGTCCTGCAATACCTCGGCTTCCTCCGCCATGTCCTTGGCCTTGATGGACAGGGCGATGGTGCGGTTCTTGCGATCCACGTTAATGAATTTGGCCTCGATTTCATCGCCTTCCTTCAACACCGACCGGGCATCCTCGATCCGTTCGCGCGACAGCTCGGAGGCGCGCAGCGTGCCCTCGACTCCGTGGCCCAGATCCACCATGGCGCCCTTGGCGTCCACCGAGAGCACCCGACCCTTGACCACGCTGTTCTTGGGATGATCGGCGACGAAGTTGGAGAAGGGGTCCTTGTCGAGCTGCTTGATGCCCAGCGAAATGCGCTCGCGCTCGGGGTCCACCGCCAGCACCACGGCATCCACTTCCTGGCCCTTCTTGTACTGGCGCACCGCTTCCTCGCCAGTAGCGTTCCAGGAAATGTCGGACAGGTGCACCAGACCGTCGATGCCACCATCCAGACCGATGAAGATGCCGAAGTCGGTGATGGATTTGATCTTGCCGGAAACGCGGTCGCCCTTGGCGTGGCTCTGATCGAACTCCTCCCAGGGATTGACTTGGCACTGCTTCATCCCCAGCGAGATGCGGCGGCGGTCCTCGTCTATGTCGAGCACCATGACCTCGACCTCGTCGCCCAGGGCCACTACTTTGTTCGGGTTGACGTTCTTGTTGGTCCAGTCCATTTCGGAGACGTGAACCAGCCCCTCGACCCCTTCCTCGATCTCCACGAAGCAGCCATAGTCGGCGATGTTGGTCACCTTGCCGAACACCCGGGTGCCGACCGGATAGCGACGGGCCAGGGCGATCCAGGGATCGTCACCCAGTTGCTTGAGGCCCAGCGACACGCGGTTGCGCTCGCGGTCGAACTTGAGCACCTTGACCTTGATGTTATCGCCGACCGCGACCACCTCGGAGGGGTGCTTGACCCGCCGCCACGCCATGTCGGTGATGTGCAACAGACCGTCAATGCCGCCCAGGTCCAGGAACGCGCCATAGTCGGTGAGGTTCTTGACCACGCCGTCCACGATCTGGCCTTCCTGCAGGTTCTGCAACAGTGCCTCGCGCTCGGCGCTGTATTCCTGCTCCACCACCGCCCGGCGGGAGACCACCACGTTGTTGCGCCGGCGGTCGAGCTTGATGACCTTGAATTCCTGTTCCTTCCCTTCCAGATAGGCAGCGTCCCGCACCGGTCGCACGTCCACCAGCGAACCCGGCAGGAAAGCGCGGATCTCGCCGATGTCCACGGTAAAGCCGCCCTTCACCTTGCCGCTGATCAGGCCCTTGATGATTTCCTGGCTCTCGAACGCTTTCTCCAGGGCGCTCCAGACCCGGGCACGCTTGGCTTTCTCGCGGGACAGCCGGGTTTCCCCGAAGCCATCCTCGAGCGCGTCCAGGGCGACCTCGACCTGATCGCCCACCTTCACTTCGAGAACGCCATCCTCGTTATAAAACTGTTCGAGCGGAATCAGCCCTTCGGATTTCAGGCCAGCGTTGACGACCACGGCATCCGACCGGATCTCCACCACCGTTCCCTGGACGATGGAGCCGGGCTGCATCTGCTTGTCGGCCAGGCTCTGTTCAAACAGTTCGGCAAAACTTTCGGTCATGGGTTATGGCTCAAAAAAATCGGCGGCACGAAACCGCCACGGGTGGGTTGGGGTATCGGATTCGGCAGCGCGCTCCCGAACCGGTTCTGGGTGACTGGATTTCTCGTCGCGAGGGGAGCGCCCAGTCCCAGCGCTCGTCAATCTATAAGCGTAGCATGGGCGTCGCCGGCGTAAAGGCTTGCGCCTAACAGTTTTTCGGTAATCCCAGCCGCCGGGCAACCAGCGCCAGCGCCCGATCGCAAACCTCGGCGATGCTCGAGTGCGTGGTGTCGAGTATTTCCGCGTCGGCGGCAGGTCGCAGCGGCGCCACCATGCGCTGGCGGTCGCGGGCGTCACGCTCGGCAATTTCGCTGGCAAGATTTTGAAGGTTAGCATTGATTCCCTGTTCACTCAACTGCTTATATCGGCGACGCGAGCGTTCCTCGGCGCTGGCGGTCAGAAACAGCTTGAGTTCAGCGTCGGGAAACACCACCGTACCCATGTCCCGGCCATCGGCGATCAGGCCGGGGGAACGGCGAAAATCCCGTTGTCGCTGCAACAGGGCAGTACGTACTGCCGGCAATGCGGCAACCCGGGACGCCGCATTGCCGCAGGTTTCGCTGCGCAAATCAGCCCCGACTTCCAGGCCCTCCAGAACAATGCGCAGGGAACCCTCGGTCCCGGCCATGAATTCCACCTCCAGCCCGGCGGCCAACGCTGCGACCCGGCTTTCGTCCTCCAGCACCAGGTTCCGGCGCAGCGCCGCCAGCGCAGTTAACCGGTACAGCGCACCGCTGTCGAGCAGATGAAAGCCCAGCCGGCCGGCCAGCCACTGGCATAGCGTACCCTTGCCGACCCCGCTCGGCCCATCCACGGTGATCACGGGAACCCGGGCGCTCATGCCATTTCCCGTTCCTGGATGGCCAGCCCTGCGTTCCAGGCCAGGGCCACGAAGCCGGGGAACGAGGTATTGACGTTGGCGCAATCCTGGATGGTGATCGGGCCGGCGGCGCGCAGCGCGGCCATGGCGAAGCTCATGGCGATGCGATGGTCGCCGTGGCTCTTCACGGTCCCGCCGGACAGAGCGCCACCCTGGATGACGATGCCATCCGGGGTCGGTTCGGCGGCAATACCCAAGGCGTTCAGCCCATCGGCCATGACCTGAATCCGGTCGCTTTCCTTGACCCGCAGCTCTTCCGCGCCCGTCAGCACAGTGACACCCTCAGCGCAGGCGGCAGCGACGAACAGCGCCGGAAACTCATCAATTGCCAGTGGTACCAGCGCTTCGGGAATGCGGATGCCACGCAGCGGCGCGTGGCGGACCCGCAGATCGGCGACGGGCTCGCCGCCGGCGAGCCGGGCATTCAGGATTTCGATATCGGCGCCCATCCGCCGCAGGATCTCGATCGCGCCGGTCCGGGTCGGATTGAGGCCGACGTGTTCCATTACCAGGTCGGAACCCGGCGCGATGCTGGCCCCGACCAGAAAGAACGCCGCCGAGGAAAGGTCTGCCGGCACATCAATTTCCGTCCCTGCCAACCGTCCCCCACCGGCCAGCATAACGGTCCGCTCGCCTTCGCGCCGCAGCGGATAGCCGAAGCCTTCCAGCATCCGCTCGGTGTGGTCGCGGGTTGGAGCCGGTTCGGTGACGCGGGTGTCGCCCTCAGCATACAAACCCGCCAGGAGCAGGCAGGACTTGATCTGGGCGCTGGCCACCGGCAACGGGTAGTCAATGCCGGTCAGCCGCTGGCCGCCGTGAATTCGCAACGGCGCGGAACCGGTTTCGGTGGTTTCAATGCGCGCGCCCATCCGGGCCAGCGGTTCGGTCACCCGCCGCATGGGCCGCCGGGTGAGCGAGATATCGCCGGTCAGCACAGTATCGAACGCCTGTCCGGCGAGAATGCCCGCCATCAACCGCATCGAGGTACCGGAATTGCCCATGTCCAGGGGGCCGTCGGGTGCAGACAGGCCTTGCAGGCCAGCGCCACGTACCGTGACCCGCCCTTGCGCCGGACCTTCGATGCACACACCCATGGCGCGGAAGGCCCTGAGAGTGGCCAGGCAGTCCTCACCTTCCAGAAAACCGGTGATGGTGGTGACGCCCTCGGCCAGCGCCCCGAGCATGATAGCGCGGTGGGAAATGGATTTGTCGCCGGGTACACGCAAGCACCCACGCAGAGTACCGCCGGGCGCGGCGAGAAAGGTCAGGGTAGTCATGGGGTTGGGGAAGCGGGGTTTCCTGCCACTACGGGCAGGGCCCTCTCTAACCGGGCCGTGGCGCCCCGTTGCCCGTGTGTTGATGCGGTACGGGACACCACAGTAAAGGAAACGGCGCACCCGCCAGAGAGCCGAAGTATTATTGTCTTAATGACAGCAATCTAAATACCGGGGGCTTTGGTGCGCCGGCTGGGTTACCCTCTGGAGCTCAGCCGCAGGCCGCCGCTGATAAAGTACACTTCGCCGCTGAGAGCCTCGTTACGATAGAGGTCGCCGACCAGTTGCGCCACCTCCTCGGGCTCGATCAAGCGGCCGATGGGAACATCCTTCAGGATGTTCTCCAGCGCCTTCTGATCCATGCCCTTCACCATCGGCGTTCCGACGTAACCCGGGGCTACGGCGACGCAGCGGATCTGACCGGAGAGACCGCGACGGAGAAACTCCGCGGTGATCACCTTGGGCATGACCGACATGGCCGCCTTGGTGGAGGAGTAGTTGATCTGGCCGGCCGTGCCC
>JAGTSD010000207.1 GCA_018262135.1 Pseudomonadota bacterium
TGAATCCACCCCGCCTCCCCAACGATCCTGCCGCTGCCCGCTGTCTGGCGCTGTATGATGAACTGGACATGGCGGTCGCTGAAGGGGGGACGACGCCGTCCACCCCCGTCCGCATTCCCGGTTTTCCGCACCTGCGAGTGGATCGCTTTCTGGCCGATTTTCGGACCCGAACCCTGAATCCCGCCGAAACCGCCGCCTGGCTGACGCGGCTGAACGCGCTGGACCAGGAAGCCCGGCGAGTGGAGTGGGCGTCGCTGCCGGAGCCGGTCAGGATGGCGTTGAATCGCCGTCATGCAGCCGCCGACACGGTTCTCACCGCCCTGGCGCGGTGCGCGGCCACACTGCGAAACGCGGATTCGGGTGATCCAGAACGGCTGGCGCTGATCCGGGAACGGGCGCGGGTTCCAGACGATTATGACACTCTGAATCAGGTGCTGGGACTCTATCCGCTGACAATGTTGCCGGTGGATTTCGGAATTGACCGCTATCAGCAGGAAACCCGTGCCTGGTTTGCCCGACCGCTGGCCGAGCTGCCGGTTCACGGCAAATTGCGACGCTACGGCTCGCCCGCCTCACCGATTGTGGCTCCTGAGTTGACGGGGTTGCCCCGCGATGCGCTGGGTATTCCCGAACCGACCCCAGCGCAGGCCGAAGCTCTGTTCGCGGTCTACGCCCCAGTCTGGGAAATAGATGTCGCCACCGTTGATGACCAGCCTGGCGCACCTTATTGGCGGGCGGAAGGCATTCCGACGGTTGATGCCGCCGCGCCGGTGGTCTATCGCTATGTGTCCCATGCCCGCTGGCGGGGCGAGCCGCTGCTGCAATTGAATTATCTGATCTGGTTCGCCGCCCGGCCCCGGACCGGCGCGTTCGACCTGCTGGGCGGGCCACTGGACGGGGTGCTGTGGCGGGTGACGCTGGACCGCTCGGGACAGGCCTTGCTGTATGACAGCATTCACGCCTGCGGTTGCTATCACCTGCTGTTTCCCGGATTGGCCCTGCGGTTGCGGCCGGATACGGCGAACTGGGCCGAGCCGCCGCTAGTTCCGCAACCGGCGTCAGCGATGGGGAAGGGCGAGCGCATCGTGATCCGGCTGGCGTCCGGCAGTCACCTGTTGCAACGGGTGTATGCGGATCAGCCGGGTGCTGCGGTGACGGCGCTGGAAGCGCGAGAGTATGCGACGCTCTACGCTGTGACGATGGAAAAAGGGCCGCCACGCAGCCTGTTTGGGCCGGATGGGCTGGTGGCCGGTAGTGAACGGGCCGAACGCTGGCTGTTGTGGCCGACGGGGGTCCCCTCGCCCGGGGCCATGCGCGAGCGCGGTCGCCATGCGATCGCCTTTGTGGGCCGCCGGCATTTTGATGACGCGGATTTGCTGGACCGGCTGTTCGAGCCGGCGGAGGAATAGTGATGAAATTCGGGATGTGGCTGGGTGGGGTGTTGCTGGCGGTTTCGACCGTGGCGGGCGCGGCGGATGGTGAACTGATGATCGGGCGGTTCTCCGCCGGCGACCTGAAGGAGTGGCAAACCAAGGGGTTTCAGGGTGAAACCCGTTATGCCTTCGATGAGAAGAGCGGGCGGCGGGCGCTGTTCGCCGACAGCCGGAGCGCAGCTTCGGGCCTGTATCGGGAAATCCGGGTGGATTTGCAGCGCACGCCCTGGCTCCACTGGTCGTGGCGGGTGGACCGGGTGCTGGACGGCGTGGACGAGCGCACCACAGCCGGCGACGACTATCCGGCGCGGGTGTACGTGGTCGTGTCGGGCGGCGCGGCGTTCTGGAAGACCCGCTCGCTGGTCTACGTCTGGTCCAGCCATCAACCGGTGGGCGCGACCTGGAACAACGCTTTCACCAGCAACGCCCGGGTGATGGCGCTCCGGTCCGGAACCCGGGACGCCGGCCAGTGGGTCAGCGAGAAACGCGATATCCGCGCCGATTTCCGGCAACTGTTCGGCGAGGATATCGCGCAGATTGACGCCGTGGCCCTGATGACCGATACCGACAACAGCGGTCAGAGCGCCACGGCCTGGTATGGCGACATTTACTTCACGGCGCGGTAGAGGGATGAGCCCGGTTGGCGTGCGGATCAGGCCGCCACGCTCAGCTCCAGAATCCGCCGACTGGTCGCCAGATCAATATCCTGGTGCTCGCCGAGGGCGGTCAGCTTGTGCCGTTCCAGTTGCGCCAGCAGGGCGGGCACGGCGTCGGCGCCGATACCGTAGTCGCGCAGATAGGTGCGCACGCCCATTTGCTCGAAGAAGTCGCGGGTCTTGGCGATGGCGGCGTTGATGCGCGCATCTTCGTCGCCATCGGTCAGGCCCCAGATGCGGGCAGCGTATTGCAGCAGCTTCGCGCGTTTTTGCTCCCGTTTCACCGCCATCACGCTGGGCAGGATGATCGCCAAGGTCTGAGCGTGATCCAGGCCGTGCAGGGCGGTGATCTCGTGGCCGATCATGTGCGTCGCCCAGTCGCCGGGCACGCCCGCGCCGATCAGCCCGTTCAGCGCCAGGGTCGCGCACCACATGATGTTGGCGCGCACGTCGTAGTCCTCCGGGGTCGTCAGCGCCTTGGGTCCTTCCTCGATCAGAGTCAGCAGCAGCCCCTCGGCAAAGCGATCCTGCACCGGCGAATTGACCGGGTAGGTCAGGTATTGCTCCATGATGTGGGTGTAGGCGTCCACCACGCCGTTGCCGATCTGGCGTGGCGGCAGGGTGAAGGTGACGGTGGGATCGAGCACCGAGAAGCGCGGGTAGACCAGCGGATGGATGAATGCCAATTTGTCCTGGGTGGCGCGGCGGGTGACCACCGAACCTCCGTTCATTTCCGAGCCGGTGGCGGGCAGGGTGAGCACCGAACCCAGCGGCAGCGCGCGCTGAATGGGCGCGTGCCTGGCCAGAATGTCCCACGGCTCGCCCTGAAAGGGCGCGGCGGCGGCGATGAACTTGGTGCCGTCAATCACCGAACCGCCACCCACCGCCAACAGGAAGTCAATTTTCTGCTCGCGCACGATCCGAACCGCCTCCATCAGCGTTTCGTAGGTCGGATTGGGTTCGATGCCAGCGAATTCGACCACCGCGCGCCCCTTCAGCGCCGCCATGACCTGATCGTAAACGCCGTTTTGTTTGATGCTGCCCCCGCCGCAGGTGATCAACACCCGCTGGTCCCTGGGGATTTCCCGGGCGATGGCGGCAATCTGGCCCTTGCCGAACAGGATCTTGGTAGGATTTTGGAAGGTGAAATTGAGCATCGGTACGTACTCCCGTGAAAAATGAAGGTTAGTCAGCAACGTGAAGGACCAGTTTGCCGCGCGCATGGCCGCCCTGACTGATGACCTGGGCTTGGCGAGCCTCGCTCAGCGGCAATACGGCATGGAGGATCGGTTTCATCTGGCCCTGATCGATCAACCGGGCGATTTGGGTGAGTTGCTGGCCGCTGGGTTGGATGAAAACGAAGGCGCTACGGACGCCGTCCGCAGCAGCGGTCGTTTCCGGCGGCGGACTGATCACCGAAACCAGGATTCCCCCCGGTTTCAAGACCTGCCAGGAACGTCGTTGGGTGTCGCCACCGATGGTGTCGAGCACCACGTCCACCTCCTTGGCCACCTGTTCGAACCGGGTCCGGGTGTAGTCAACGAACTGGTCGGCGCCCAGCTCGGTCACCAGCCCGATATTGACCGCCGAGGCGGTGGCGATCACCCGCGCGCCCCGGGCCTTGGCCAGTTGCACCGCGAAGCTGCCCACCCCGCCGGCGGCGGCGTGGATCAGCACGGTTTGGCCGGCCTGCAACTGGGCCGCGTCTACCAGCGATTGCCAGGCAGTCAGCGCGGCGAGCGGCACAGCGGCGGCATGGACAGGGTCCAGCGTGGTAGGCTTGAGCGCGGCCTCACTGGCCTTGACCGCGATGTATTCGGCGTAGGCGCCATCGCGTTCGATATCGGGCCTGGCATAGACCTCGTCGCCGACCTTGAAGCCGGTGACTTCGGGCCCCACTTCGACCACCGTTCCAGCCACGTCCCAGCCCAGGATCAGCGGCAGTTGATGGTTGAGAAACCCCCGCAGATAACCCTCGCGGATTTTCCAGTCCACCGGGTTGACCGCAGCCGCCTGGACTCGGATCAGAACGTCGTCGGAGTGGAGCCGGGGTATCGGTACCTCTTCGTAGTGCAAGAGTTCGGGGCCGCCATAGGCGTGAATGCGCACGGCGTTCATGGTCGAGGTCATGAAAATCCTCCAGGGGTGATTGTTGGAGTAGCCAGCAAGAT
>JAGTSD010000208.1 GCA_018262135.1 Pseudomonadota bacterium
ACACTCAGGATGCCAAGAAGGAACTGATGGCCTATACGCGTTTGTCTGAAAATGAATCAGTTTTTCAGACGCCTAAACCGACAGCCCTGATTCGCCGTGTACTGTCATTGGCGACAGAGGCGATTGGCGTCGATGAGTGGGTGCTGGATTTCTTTGCCGGTTCTGGGACTACCGGCCACGCCGTGCTGGCACAAAACCATGCGGACGGCGGCAGTCGCAAATTTCTTTTGGTGGAATGCAATGCCTATTTCGATACTTTGCTGTTGCCACGTCTGAAGCGGGCCGCCCGGTCGCCGGAATGGAAAGAGGCTGATCGGGCGGACGGCCCCGGCCTGTTCATGCGCGTCCAGCGCCTCGAACAATACGAAGACGCTCTGGAAAATCTCGCGGTCACCGCCGGGGAAAATCAAAGTCTGTTCACCGGCCCGGAGGCGCTGGCTTATGAACTGGACGCCGAAGCCAAGCGCCTGCTGTTCGCCAGTTCATCCTTTACTGCGCCCTTCGGCCTGACCCTCAAACACATCGCCGGCGCGGACGTGGAAACCGGCCCGGTCGATCTGGTGGAAAGCCTGATCTATCTGCTCGGCCTGCACGTCGAACGGCTGTATCGGGAACAAGGCTCCGTCATCATCACCGGCGCGCTGAATCGCAGCCGCCAAACCGCCGCCGTGTTCTGGCGCGACAACGTGTTGCACGGCGCAGACTGGCTCCAAGCCAAAATGGCCGACCATCCCGCCGACCGCTACTACACCAACGATCCCGCCCGCCTGTCCTTCCCCGGTGTCGAACGCTTCGCCGCGATTGAAACCGTGTTTGTGGAAGGGATGGCGTGAACGGCAGCGGGCGCGGTGAGCGCTCCGGTAATCACTACGGGTAAGACCGTGTCTAATGTTTATGAGGTGGCGAAGCAACCGAAAGGGAAGTATCACGGTTGGTTGAAGCAACAGCAAAAGCTGCCAGTTTATCTGCTTGAAAAAGCCATTCGTTCCTTTGAGAAGCTGATCCTGGAACACGAATCATGGTTACAAGACCCTACACGCAAGGTTCCCGGTTTTTACCAGTTACCCATTGGCCAACAACAACATTTGCTGGAGAAACATTGGCCTGATGATATTCAACGTCATCGGGATTCGATTGAGATTCTTAAAGGCATTATTCGGGAGAAAGAACATGGCGAATAGTGATCGATATGCGTCTATTTTGAATATGGTTCTGGAGGTTGCAAAAAAACGCGGACTGGAAAATCCGGGCGGTGAAGTAGCCAGCGTTTGCTATGAACTGGTGGAAACGGCGCTTGCCGAAGCGGCGGTCTGGGGAGTCTCGCCGGATGAAATTGGTTTGGCGCAGTTTGAGCCTTTGTCCTTGCTGGGCGCGCCTCGTAAAGCCGCCTGAATGGCCAAACGTCCCACCACCGCCCGCGCCGGGATTTCCGGCCATGGCCGCCTGAAACGTTCGCTGGTCCTGCGGGATTTTTTGGCCGCTGACCTGCGCATTCGCCGGCGCGACGCCGAACGTTACCTGAGCGACCAGGAAACCGCCGAGGGCGCGCTGGACGCTCTGAACGCCAACGGCTATCTCAACGCTCTCTGCCTGGCCGCGTCTGCCAGCGCCGCGCCCCTGCTGGAACAACTCGACGGCGAAGTCCGCGCCGCCTGCCAGCAGGCTAGCTTCGCCCCGCGCTATTTCCAGTATCTCGCTGTCCTGTTCGCCGCCCACCACTTCAACCGGTTGTTCGCCGACCCCGACGCCCTGCTCGCCGACTTGATGCGGTTTCACCGGCAGGAATGGGACGGGCGCAACCTGCACCGAGTCGGCGATTTCGAGCCGGACGACCTGCAATACGCCGCGTTCTGGATGGCGACCGCCGCCGGTAAGACCCACATCCTGCACGCCTGTCTCGCGCTGCTGGCCCAGCGGCGTTTTCCCGACAGCCAGGGTTTTGACCGCGTCATCCTGATCACGCCCTCGGAAGCCCTGTCCCGCCAGCACGCCGAGGCCCTGCGCAACGCCATGCGCCGCCCGGTCTTCGTCTATCCCGACGACGGCGACAGTTCCCGCATCGCCGACCAGTCCGCCGATACCGTCATCATCATCGACATCAACAAGCTCACCGAGAGCAAACAGGGCGAAGGGGTATCGCTCGACACCACCGTCTTTGCCGACCAGCGCAATTTGGTGTTCGTGGACGAGGGCCACAAGGGGCAAAAGAGCGAGGAATCGGTCTGGAAGCGCATCCAGCGCAACATCGCCGGGGTAGGGCACGCCCAAGCCTATTATCGCGGCCTGCTGATTGAATTCTCCGCTACCTTCGGCCAGGTCGCCGAAGCCGAACACGCCTTCGACCGCTACGCCAAATCGGTGCTGTACGACTACGCCTACGACCGCTTTCACGCCGACCGCTATGGAAAAGATTTCGATATGCGCAACCTGCAAGGCGCGAGCGGCCGGGACCAGCACGGCGAGGTGCTGGCGACGGCGCTGGTCGCCTATGGTTGCCAGTTGCGCGCCTGGCGCGATCCCGCCATCGCCGCTGAATTCCAGGCCCGGGGCCTGACTGTCGATCAGCCGCTGTGGGTGCTGCTGGGCCTGTCGGTGGTGGGCAGCAAAGGCGGCGACGATGCGGATTACCGTTCGGACGTCATCGAAGTGCTGTGTTTCCTCCAACGGCTGTTCGCGGAGGGCGGTAGGGCGTTTCTCGGTGACGCGCTGCGCCGGCTGGCGGGCAACGACGGCGCGGCGCTGTTGCCCAAACCGGTTTGGGAGGTCGTGCGAAACACCGATCCAACCGCGCTCGCCAACAACCTGTTGCGCGACGTGTTCGGCTACCAGCCCGGCGCGGTCTTCGTATTGCGGGCTCTCAAGACCAGTCGCGGCGAAGTCGGGCTGGGCCTGTCCCTCGGTGATTGGGTACGCTACTTTGGCGTGGTCAACATCGGCGACGCCGACAGCCTGAAAAAGGCGCTGGAGCCGCACGGCCTGGCGGTGGACAGCGACGCCCTGACGCCGTCGCTGTTCGCCGCGCTGGACCATCGTGATTCCACCGTCAACCTGCTGATCGGCTCGCGCCGCTTTTCCGAAGGCTGGAACAACTACCGGGCCAGCTCGCTGACCCTGTTGCGGCTGGGCAGCGGCGAAGGCCCGCTCATCATCCAGATGTTCGGGCGGGTCGTGCGCTTCCGGGGCCGGGCCGGCGACGGCAAGCGCCTTGAAGCGCCACCGGCGGCGCTCGCGCCCTTGCAGACCGCCTATGTCTACGGCCTGCGCGCCGACTACATGACCCGGTTTCTGGAAAGCCTGCGCGCCAACGGCATCGAACCCCAGCAGGAGCAGCATCCCACGACCCTGCTGCCCGACCCGCCGCTGTCATCGCTGCTGCATCTGTCCGCGCAGGATCCGGATCGCCGGGAATTTGCCTTGTCTGCCGTCGGCGGATCGGGCTGGCAATCCCTGGCCCAGTCGGTCGGCTTATCGCTGGCGACTCGCGTCGAAAGAGCCCAAATGCAACGGGGAACCGCCGAGTCGCTGGATAAAATCGAACTGGGCGAGGACATCAAGGATCGCTTTATCGCCCTGTTGCCGTATCTGGATTTCGACGAAATCGCCGCCCGGCTGCTGGAATTCCGGGCCGCCAACGGCTGGTGGAATATGACTTTCGACGCCTCCGGCTTGCGGGAAGGACTGGAGCACGGCCCCTATAAGCTGGAAGGTTCGCCGCAGTTGGTGAATGAAATCAAAACTCGCGGAACCCGCGCCGACCTGCGGCGGCTGGAAACCATCGCGGTCACGCTGCTGCAACGGCTGTTGCGCAGCGCCTGGCGCCGCCGGCAAGCGGAGCGGATTCGCTATCACATCGCCCCGCTGCATCCCGCCAGCGATTTGTTGCCCAGGGAAATTCAAGTCAGGAAAATCGCCTGATGACCAGCCAACAACTCACGCTCGATGCAACAGCCCCCTATCAGAATTACGGTGCAGAAGGCTTGCCACTGATCACCGATCGCGCGAGCGACCGGATTCTGGTGTACACGCCCGGCCATCTCTACGCGCCTTCGCCGGTTGAAGTGGACCGCATCGGCAGGGCCGCCGGCCCCGGCGCGTTGATTGCGACCGAAAGGAAGTTCATTGCCAGCCTGATCCGGTATCTCGACCCGGATCATGCGCGAAACGAGGACGTCATCAAGCGTATCCCGGCGGCGATCCAGCAGGGCCAACGGGAGTATTTCCTGTTGCGCAATCTGGATCGTTCCCCGGAAGGAACC
>JAGTSD010000209.1 GCA_018262135.1 Pseudomonadota bacterium
CGGGGTTACCCTCCAACCACTCGTTCAGCACGTCAATCCTCATCCGGGATGAAGCCCAGGATGAGATCCCGCACACTTCCGGAGCGGCAAACAGCGTCTTTTAGGCGTCGTCGTCGGGGTGATTCATGGTCTACAGTGTAGCGGTATAATGAGCAATCGAAAACCCTAAGCTTTATTAATTCAATGAGTTAATAAAATAACCCGCGACAGGGCCGGGCCAGGTGAAGGTGAGGGCCTTTTCATGATGACCGACTTCTTTTTCAAACTGCGCAAGGCGGGCCTGCCGGTCACGCTGACCGAGTTCCTGACCCTGCTGGAAGCGCTGAGCCAGCGCGTCACTGCGCACAGCATCGAGGAATTCTATTACCTGGCGCGGGCGACGCTGGTGAAGGACGAGCGCCACTACGACCGCTTCGATCAGGTATTCGGCAGCCATTTCAAGGGCCTGGAAACCTGGTTCGACGAGATCGTTGGGGCCGCGGTGCCGCTGGAGTGGCTGCGCAAACTGGCGGAACTGACCCTGAACGAAGAGGACAAGCGGCGGATCGAAGCGCTGGGCGGCTGGGAAAAACTGATGGAAACCTTTGCCCGGCGCCTGGCCGAGCAGAAAGAGCGGCATCAGGGTGGTAACAAATGGATCGGCACCGGCGGCACGTCGCCGTTCGGGGCCTACGGCTACAACCCGGAAGGCATCCGCATCGGCCAGGAGGACTCGCGCCAGCACCAGGCGGTGAAGGTCTGGGATCGCCGCGAGTTCCGCAATCTGGACGACACCATCGAACTCGGCACCCGCAACATCAAGGTCGCGCTGCGCCGCTTGCGCCGTTTCGCCCGCGAAGGTGCGGCTGAAGAACTGGACCTGGACGATACCATCCAGTCAACGGCCCGCAACGCCGGCTATCTGGACCTGAAAATGGTGCCGGAGCGGCACAACGCGGTGAAGGTGTTGCTGTTTCTGGATGTGGGCGGCTCAATGGACGATCATGTTCAAATCTGCGAGGAACTATTCTCAGCGGCGCGCAGCGAATTCAAGCACCTGGAATACTTCTACTTCCACAACATGGTCTACGAGGGATTATGGAAGGACAACCGCCGGCGCTACACCGAGAAGATCGAGACCCTGACGGTGTTGCGCACCTTCAGCCAGGATTACAAGCTGATCCTGGTGGGCGACGCCACCATGAGTCCGTATGAGATCAACTATCCGGGTGGCAGCGTCGAGCACTTCAATCCCGAAGCTGGCGATGTATGGCTGAACCGGCTGCTGGCCACCTTTCCCCGCGCCATCTGGCTCAACCCACAGCATCCAAACCGCTGGTGCCATATTCCCTCGATCCAGATGGTGCGGGAACTGATGGGCGAGCGGATGTTTCCGCTGACGCTGGAAGGGTTGGAGCAGGGAATTCAGACCTTGCAACGGGTAAGATGAGCAAAATGACAAATGGGGAAGCGCCTTGGATACGCTCGATATGGAAGAATGACCCAGAGCCGCTCAACCCCTTTTCACCTGCCCGCGCGGCATGGTGAAGCGCAATGCCCGCCCGGGTAGCCGGATTTTGCTTCGCTCTGGCTGCTCTGCGTGTTGTACGCTGAATTTTTCAACAAGGAGAAAAACCATGAAAAACCATCCGTTATTTGTTCTGAGCCTGCTGGGCTTGCTGCTGGCGACAGGTTGCGCGGCCACCTGGGACAAATCGCCGACGCCGACCAAAACTCCCGTCCAGTCCCAGCAACCGATCCCGCCGCTTGAAGCCCGCAGCAAGGTAACCGCCACGGTGATCGTGCAGGCGGTAGATCTCGACGACCGGCAACTCGTTCTCAGGGGCAAGGGCGACAGCCTCCACACCATCGCGGTCAGCGAAAAAGTCCGTGACCTGTCCAAGATCAAGGCCGGTGACCGGATCGAATTGACGTATTACGAGGCGTTAGCCCTGGCTTTGGAAAAGAATGCGATGGACACCGCCGTGCGGCCGGGCTCCAGGGGCATCGAACGTGGTGAACCCGGTCAGCAGCCGGTGGGTGTGGTGCGCGAAGATGTTCAGATTGTCGCCGACGTCGCCCGAATCCAACAGAAAGCCCGCAAGGTCACGCTTCGGAGTGGGCAAGGCGTGATTACCCTGAAGGCGCCCAAAAACATTGATATCAGCAAGTTCAAGGTCGGCGATCGGGTGAAGGCTCATTACGTGCCGGCATTGGCTGTCACTGTGCAGCCGGTGGCGATCAAGTCTGCCAAATCTTCCAAGGCCAAGTAACGCCACTGTTCCTTCCAGGCATCGTACCGCAAGCCCGCCACATGGCGGGTTTTCCATCAGTGCGTACCTTGCTCTGCGGCCAAATCACCGCGCTGGCCGCCTGGACCAACGCCTGGCGCATTCCTGTAAGATGCAAGACAATCCGACTGTCCCATAAGCGGTGGCTTGACAGCACGGGCGGTCGCCAACCTCCATCGCGATCATCAATTCCTTCACCACTGGACGATCCCGTTGATCAGTCGCGTCGCGCAGGGAACCGCCGCCGAGGATTTGGCTCTCCACTATCTGGAAGCACGGGGATTAACCCTGGTGACGCGCAATTTTCGCTGCCGCGCCGGCGAACTGGACCTGATCATGCGCGATGGCGAGCAACTGGTGTTTGTGGAAGTGCGCAGCCGCCGCCATGCCCGCTACGGCACGCCCGCCGAATCGGTCACCCGGACCAAGCAGCAGCGCCTGTTGCGCGCGGCGGCGCTCTACCTGCAACGCTGGCATCTCGACCTGCCCTGCCGGTTCGATGTGGTGGCGATTCTGGAACCCAGCGGCAAACCGCAGGTGGAATGGATCCGGGATGCGTTCCAGCTTAACTGAAAAAAACCGGTCCACGGAAGACACGGAAAGCACGGAAGTAAACACTTTAATTCCTTCTTTTTCCGTGTCTTCCGTGTCTTCCGTGGACAGATTCAACCCTTGAACCGATGCTACCGGAAACTCCGCTGATGGCCGTTGATCGCACCGCTGAATTGTTCGACCTCCTGACCCGCCGCATCCTGATCCTGGACGGCGCGATGGGCACCATGATCCAGAGCTACCGCTTGCAGGAAGCCGATTATCGGGGCGAGCGGTTCCGCGCCTGGCCCAGCGACCTCAAGGGCAACAACGACCTGCTGGCGCTGACCCAGCCGGCGATCATCCGCGAGATTCACGCCGCCTATCTCGACGCCGGCGCGGACATCATCGAGACCAACACCTTCAATTCCACTTCAGTTTCCATGCGCGACTACGGCATGGAGAGTCTCGTGACGGAATTGAACCGGGCGGCGGCGCGGCTGGCCCGTGAAGTGGCTGATGCCTACAGCACGCCTGACCGGCCGCGCTTCGTCGCTGGCATTCTCGGCCCCACCAACCGCACCGCCAGCCTGTCGCCGGATGTCAATAATCCCGGTTTCCGCAACATCCACTTCGACGAACTGGTCGCCGCCTATGCCGAGGCGACGCAAGCCCTGGTCGAGGGCGGCGTGGACATCCTGCTGGTGGAAACCATCTTCGACACGCTGAACGCCAAAGCGGCGCTGTTCGCCATTCAGCGGTTATTCGACGATGCCGGGATTCGCCTGCCGGTGATGATTTCCGGCACGATTACCGATGCCTCCGGTCGCACCCTGTCCGGCCAGACCACCGAGGCGTTCTGGAATTCGCTCGCGCACGTCCGCCCGCTGGCCTTCGGGTTGAACTGTGCGCTGGGCGCGACGCAACTGCGGCCCTACGTCGCCGAACTGGCCCGCATCGCCGACACCCACGTCTCCGCCCATCCCAACGCCGGCTTGCCCAACGCCTTCGGCGAATACGACGAGACGCCGGAACAGATGGCGGCGGTGATCTGCGAATTCGCCGAAAGCGGTTTTCTCAACATCGTCGGCGGCTGCTGCGGCACCACGCCCGCCCACATCCGCGCCATCGCCGAGGCGGTGAAAGATTTGCCGCCGCGCGAAATACCGCCTATCGAACCGCGCTGCCGGCTGGCCGGGCTGGAGCCGCTGAACATCGGCCCGGACTCGCTGTTCGTCAACGTCGGCGAGCGCACCAACGTCACTGGCTCAGCAGTGTTCAAGCGGCTGATCAAGGCCGGCGACTACAATACCGCGCTGGACGTTGCCCGCCAGCAGGTCGAGAACGGCGCGCAGATCATCGACATCAACATGGACGAGGGGATGCTGGACTCGAAGGAGGCGATGGTCACGTTTCTCAATCTGATCGCCGCCGAGCCGGACATCAGCC
>JAGTSD010000210.1 GCA_018262135.1 Pseudomonadota bacterium
TTCATCAGTACGCCTCAGCCATTAAAAAATTTCCGATCTACTCCAATCCCAACAGCCGCCGGGCTTCCTGTTCCGCCATCCCCGAGGCGATCAGCCGCTCCAGCGCCTGACGGAAGCCTTCTTCGCGGCCCCGCTGGCGTTCGGCTTCGGCCCGCTGGCGCTCCATCTCGGCCCGCTGGCGTTCGGCTTCGGCCCGCTGGCGTTCGGCTTCGTAGCATTGATCCAGCTCCACGAAGGTCTCGAAGCGTCTTCCATCCGGCCGATACAGCGCCAAATCCATCCCATCCAGGGCAAACCGGATCCCCAGGCGCGGACTGACCCAGCCCGCCATCTCCGGTATGGCTTCCAGGCGCTCCGCCCGGCGCAACCAGCCCCGCAACTGCCCCCGGTCCGGGTCGTATTCGTAATATTCCTCGACCCCATATCGCTCGTAGAACTGGCGTTTGCGGATCATTTCAGGGCGGGTATTGCCCGGCGAGAGCACCTCGAAAACGACCTGCGGCGCCAGACCGTCCTCTTCCCATTGCTTGTACGAACCCCGATAGCCGGGCGGCCGGCCAAAGAACACCATCGCATCCGGCGCGGCCCGAATCGTATTGCTGCCTTCCACCGGATACCACAGCAGATCGCCGGCCACGAACACATCCGGTCGCCCGGCGAACAGCGCGGCCAACCCACCCTGAATCATGACGATCATGTCAAATTGCCGGGTATTGTCCGCCATGGGCTTTCCGTCGCTATCGGGATAAATGATCTCGCTGGGGATGGAAACGGATTTCCGGGTTGCTCGCGCCGGCCTCGGCGCAGTCGGCGGCTTAGGAGTAATCACGTTGGTTACAGTCATGGCGACCTCCAAATAGTGCCTTCACCAGTCTACCGCCCCACGCCCCCGAACACCCAAATCCCTGCCAGCGCCGCGCCGAGCAAGACCAGCGCCACGATGCGCAGCACCCGCTGCTGGCGGTTATACGCGGTTCGATCCACCACCTTGCCCAGCAGGGGAACGCCGTCGGGTTGAAGCGCAACCAGTTCGTTGCCGGGCGCGAGATTCCGGCAATACAGCCGAACCTCGATGGCCAGGCGCGGCGGCGGATTCCAGCGGAAGGAGGGATTGATCAGCGCATGAACCGGCTCCGCAGGCTGGCCCGCCAGCGGACATACTGTCGCCAGTACGCCGTCGCGGCTGGCCCGTTCGATGGGCATCAGGCGGGCGGCTTGCGGCGCGCAGTCCCGCAGCAGTTGGCTGGCGGCATTCAGGGAACGCGATAGCCAGCGGTTCAGAACCCACAGCAGCCCACCCACCCCCGCCACGATGGACAGCATCAACAGGACGATCAGCCCCAGCAATAACAGGCTCGCGCCATCCTGGCTGGTGAAGGCGATCACCACCTCGAACAGCAGTGTCCCCAAGATGGTCAGTAACAGCAGCGCGCCGAGCAGGCGCAGCCTCCGCCGATGGAGCGCATCCAGCTTTTGCAGGCTGGGATGCAGGGGAACGGCGGCGGTGGCCGCACGCATAGCTCAGCCACCCGCCCGGGCGGAGATCGAAAAGATGCCGGTGTCCAGCCAGTAGCCGTACTCGTCCTTGAGGGTCTGCAATTTGAGCAGCACCACCCCGGCCGGCTGCTGGTTACCGTTGGCGTCGGCCACATCGCTGACCTTGAAATCGAGGTCCACGTTCTCGTCGGTGGAGCGTTCCAGCGTGACCTTGAGCGGCAGCGCTCGGGCGCGGGCATCCTGCGGGTGGGCGAAGGTGATCCGGTACAGCGGCGTAGCCGGCCAGCGTTCCACGGCCAGTTGCCGGAATCCCAGGAATACCGGCGCGTAGAAATCGAAAGTCGCTTCCGGCAACCGGGTCTTGCGGTCCTCCAGTTCCAGATTGGCGAACAGCACGTTGTCTTGTTTCAGCCGCCCGGTCTGCTCCAGCACCCCGACGAAGCGGGCGGTGGACTTCATCCCCAGCTCGCGGCTGCGCAGGTTGAATTTGTACAACTGCCCTTCCGACAGCGCGCACACCATCGCCCCGACCGCCGCCGTGGTCTTGGGATCGGTCAAGCGCCCGCTGACCGAGCGGAACGGATACCAGTCGCCCACCCGGTAGGTGTGCAGGCTGACGATGCGATCCGGCGGCGCGGGCAACTTGGCCAGAATCGCCGCCCACACCGCCGGCAGCCGACAGGGCCGCCCGGAAATCAGCAGATAATCGCAGTCGTACAGGTACACGACCTCGCACAGGTCGCTGAGCACCTGACCGAGAATGCGGCGCACCGTGGTATCCAGCGCCAGCATGGTGGTGGCAAACGCTACGTCGGCCAGTTTGAACCCCTGGCCGCCGTCGGCACGCACCGCCTCTTCCAGAAACGCCACGACCTGTTCGTGTGGCCCCGCGCCGGGCGGGTAGATATCGGCAAGTCTCAGGGTCACCGCCTCGTTGCCGGCGCTGAGATCGGCGTTCTCGTAGCGGTGCAGCAGTTCCAGCGCCAGCGGCAGCGCGACCTGATTGGCGAACTGCCGGCGCAACACCCGGTCTCGTTCGGCCTGATCGCCGCGATTGGCGCCCAACAGCCGGGCCAGCAATTCCTCCGGGTTGGCCGCGCCGCTCTTGCGGATGGCGTCCAGCAGCGCCGGCAACACGTTGCGCTCGATCAGGCCGCACAGCACGTCGTCGCCGGCGATGTTGAAACCCTCGCGGAATTCCTGGATCGGCTTGACCGCCGTACCGCCTTCCAACTGATAGGTGGTCACGATCAAATCGGTGGTGCCGCCGCCGATGTCAATGCTGGCCAGCCGCAGGCAGGGCGTCTCGCCATAACCCTCGCGCGTCCGGCCAAACACCTGGAACAACAGCGCGGCGTCGCCCTGGAAGTTGTGCTTGATCTCGTTGTACAGGAACACGATCTGGGTGCCGGTGGCCTCGTCCCATTGCAGGAACGGCTCCGGAGCCTGGCTCTCGTCCAGTCCCAGCGCCCGCCAGGTCAGCCGGATGGCGGTCCCGACCCGGCGGGCGAACAGCTTGCGCTCGGCCAGCGGCATGGCGGTCGGCAGGGTCAGAATCGCCCGCCGCAACCGGCGCGGGGCTTCGGAATAGACGCGCTCGTAACGGCGGGCCGGCGAATTGGCCTGAACGAAGGCTTGCACCAGCACCTCGGCGACGAAAAAGCTCATCAGCGAGCTGCGGGCGAACAAAGCGGTCACGGCGGGCGGTTCCCCAGCAGCCAGTTCCTCGCCGTCCTCGCGCAGGTGGCCGACGAACGGGCCGGTAGTGACCGGGCCGCTGTCGCCAGCGCTGGCCGGGCCAGGATTGAACCGCCAGGGGTGATGACGCGAATCGGTGTCCCACAGATAGCGTTTCGGGCCGGACAGCCCGGTGTTGCCCTCCGCGCCGTGGCTGAAATAGGACAACGCCTGCGCCTCGAAGCCGATCCGGGTCACTGTCGGCCACATAAACGCGCTGGCTCGACCGCTGCGGCGCGATAATTTTTCATCGCCGAACGCGCCGCGCACGAACTCGATCCGGCTGGGGAAAGGTTCGTCGTAGACCTGTTCGGGACGGCTGAGATCGCGCAGTTCCAGCCGGTAGCTGTCGTTCATGTCCACCGGGGCATCGCCGCTGGTTTCCATCAGGATCCCGCAGGTGCGCGAATTGCCGATGTCCAGCACCAGGTCCACATCCACCGGGCGATTGAGCCGGGCGGTCGGTCCCTCGTCTACGAAGGTGAAGCGCAGGCGCGGCGGCTGGACCGCCCGAAGCAGTAGCGTCAACACCGTCAGATAGGCCGCGACCGGGTCCGGACTCTTGCGCAGTTCGGCCTCGTCCACCCGGCGCGGGGCGCGGCGGCGCAACTCGAAGGCGTGGAACCGCCGGTACAGCCATTCCCGCACCCACTCCTGTTCCAGGAACCAGGCCGCGTCGGTCTCGGCGTCGGTCAGGGCGAATTCCTCACCGGACTGCATGTCCAGCGGACTGGGCGCGAGATAGGGCCGGCCTTCGCGGGTCGGCAGCAGTTGGGTGTCGAAGGCCAGGGTGACGCGGTGGGTATGGCCCTCGGCATCGGGCGCGGGCAATTCCACCAGCCGTGCCCGCGCCCAGTTGGTCGGCCCCTGATCGAACAGGTGATAGCCGTCCGGGCGCGGCTCCCGGATACGCGGAAACGGAAGGGGAATCCAGACGCCGTCGAGAATGCTGGCGGCCTTGGCGGCGTTCAGCGAATAGACCTGCTCCGGCTGAACCACTCGCCCGTCCCCGGT
>JAGTSD010000211.1 GCA_018262135.1 Pseudomonadota bacterium
GTTGTTGGGGGTGCGGCCCAGCATCCGCTTGGCGTCGGTCCCCACCGCCGCGATGGTGCGGATGCCCCGAACTGGATCCTGATTGATGGCGACCACCGACGGCTCGTTCAGCACGATGCCGCCTCCCCGAACGTAAATCAGCGTGTTAGCGGTCCCCAGATCAATCGAGAGATCGTTGGAGAACTTGCCGCGCAACCATTTGAACATGTTGTTGAAAGCACCGGGTTGTCAAAAACGGTTAATGCTAGCAAGCAGGGCGGTTAGGAGCAAGCCAGCAAAATATGCTAGGTTAGTTTCTTTGTCACGCAGTCAGGAGAGTTGACCCGATGTCCCTGGGACCCGCCGAAGTCGCCAAAATCGCCCATCTGGCGCGGCTGGCCATCCGCGAAAAGGATGCACCGGCCTATGCCCGCAATCTGTCGGCCATTCTGGATCTGGTGGCACAGATGAACGCCGTGGACACCACCGGCGTCGCGCCGATGGCCCATCCGCTTGACATGGCGCAGCGCCTGCGCGCCGATGAAGTCGCCGAACCCAACCAGCGCAAGCACTTTCAGGCCATTGCCCCCCGGGTCGAGGCTGGGCTGTACCTGGTGCCCAAGGTCATCGAATGAATTCGTCTTCCCCTACCGCCATGCACGATAAAACCATCGCCCAACTCAGCGCCAGCCTCGCCGCTGGCGAATTCAGCAGCGAGGAACTGACCCGCGTCTTTCTGGCGCGCATCGAACAGTTCAATCCAGGGCTGAACGCCTTTATCACGGTCACCGCCGAACCGGCTCTTGCCCAGGCCCGCGCCGCCGACCAGCGTCGCCGGCAGGGCGAAGCAGGACCGCTGGCCGGGGTGCCCATCGCCCACAAGGATATTTTCTGCACCAACGGCGTGCGCACCTCCTGCGGCTCGCGAATGCTGGACCGGTTCATTGCCCCCTACGACGCCACGGTGGTCGAGAAGCTGAACGCCGCTGGCGTGGTGATGCTGGGCAAGACCAACATGGACGAATTCGCCATGGGTTCGTCCAACGAGACCAGCTTCTACGGGCCGGTGCGCAATCCCTGGGATCTGGACGCCGTGCCCGGCGGTTCCTCGGGCGGTTCCGCCGCCGCCGTAGCCGCGCGCCTGACGCCCGGCGCAACGGGAACCGACACCGGCGGTTCGATCCGCCAGCCGGCGGCGCTGTGCGGCATCACCGGCATCAAGCCGACCTATGGCCGGGTGTCGCGCTGGGGCATGATCGCCTACGCCTCCAGCCTCGACCAGGGCGGGCCGATGGCGCGTACCGCCGAGGACTGCGCGCTGCTGCTAGGCGCGATGGCCGGTTTCGACCCGCGCGATTCGACCAGCGTGGATCGCCCGGTGCCCGATTACGTCGCCCTGCTCGACCAGCCGCTGGCTGGGCTGAAAATCGGTCTGCCGAAGGAGTATTTCGGCGAGGGTTTGGATAGCGAAGTCGCCCGGGTGGTGGAAGCCGCCATTGCCGAATACCGCAAGCTGGGCGCAGAGACCGTGGACATCAGCCTGCCTAACAGCCAACTGGCGATTCCCGCCTATTACGTGATCGCGCCAGCGGAGTGCTCGTCCAACCTGGCCCGATTCGACGGCGTGCGCTATGGCCACCGCTGCGAGAATCCGAAGGATCTGCTGGACTTGTACACCCGCTCGCGCGCCGAGGGGTTTGGGGCCGAGGTGACGCGCCGCATTCTGGTCGGTACGTTCGCGCTCTCCGCTGGCTATTACGATGCCTATTACCTGAAGGCGCAGCAGATTCGCCGGCTGATCAGCGACGATTTCCGGCGAGCGTTTGCACAGGTGGACGTGATCGCGGGACCGACTTCGCCGACCGTAGCCTTTAATATCGGCGAGAAGGTGGACGATCCGATCACCATGTACCTGTCGGACATCTATACCATCGCGGTCAATCTGGCCGGGTTGCCGGGGCTGTCACTGCCGGTGGGCTTCGTCGGCCAACGGCCGGTGGGTTTGCAACTGATCGGCAATTATTTCGCCGAGGACCGGCTGCTGAACGTGGCGCATCGCTACCAGCAGGTCACCGACTGGCACCAGCGCGTGCCAGCAGGCTTTTGAGTTTAAACGGCGGATTACGGCGCTTTGCGCCTCATCCGCCCTACTCAGGTAAAACGATTTATGGAATGGGAAACGGTCATCGGGCTGGAAATCCATGCCCAACTCGCCACCCAGAGCAAAATTTTCTCTGGTGCTTCCACCGCTTACGGCGCTGAACCCAACACGCAGGCCTGCGCGATTGATCTGGGGCTGCCGGGCGTGCTGCCGGTGTTGAACCGGGAAGCGGCGCGGATGGCGGTCATGTTCGGGCTGGCGATTGGCGCCGACGTGGCGCACCGCTCGGTGTTCGCCCGCAAGAATTACTTTTACCCCGATCTGCCCAAGGGCTACCAGATCAGTCAATACGAGTTGCCGGTGGTGCAAAAGGGCCAGTTGACGATTGATCTGGAAGACGGGACCAGCAAGGTGATCGGCATCACCCGCGCTCATCTGGAGGAAGACGCTGGCAAGTCGCTGCACGAGGATTTTCACGGGCTGTCCGGCATCGACCTCAACCGCGCCGGTACGCCGCTGCTGGAAATCGTCTCCGAGCCGGACCTGCGGTCGGCGAAGGAAGCGGTGGCCTACATGAAAAAGCTGCATCAGATGGTGGTGTATCTGGGCATCTGCGACGGCAATATGCAGGAAGGCTCGTTCCGCTGCGACGCCAACATTTCGGTGCGCCGCAAGGGCGATCCGAAATTCGGCACCCGCGCCGAGATCAAGAATCTCAACTCGTTCCGCTTCGTCGAGCGGGCCATCGAATTCGAGATCGAGCGGCAAATTGATCTGATCGAATCCGGCGGCAAGGTGGTGCAGGAGACCCGGCTGTACGACCCGGACCAGGGCGAGACCCGCTCGATGCGCGGCAAGGAAGAAGCGAATGATTATCGCTACTTCCCCGATCCCGACCTGTTGCCGCTGGTGCTGGATGACGAGTTCATCGCCGCCGCCCGCGCCAGTCTGCCGGAACTGCCGGATGGCAAAAAGCAGCGGTTCGTAGAACAGTATGGGCTGTCGAGCTACGATGCCGGGGTGCTGACCGCCAGTCGCGAGCTGGGCGACTATTACGAAGCGACGGTCGCGGCGCTGGGCAGCGAGCCGAAGCTGTGCGCCAACTGGGTCATGGGCGACTTGGCGGCGTTCCTGAACAAGGACAATCGGGACATCGGGCAAAGTCCGGTCAGCGCGGTGCAATTGGCCGGCCTGCTGCGGCGGATTCAGGATCAGACCATTTCCGGCAAGATCGCCAAGGAAGTCTTCGAGGCGTTATGGGCCGGCGAGGGCGACGCCGACGCCATTATCGAGAAACGTGGCCTGAAACAAATCACCGATACCTCTGCGATTGAGAAAGTGATTGACGACGTGATCGCGGCCAATCCCGAACAACTGGCCCAATACCGCGCCGGCAAGGACAAGCTGTTCGGTTTCTTCGTTGGTCAGGTCATGAAACTGTCCAAGGGCAAGGCCAACCCGCAGCAGGTGAATGAACTGCTGGCGGAGAAGTTGAAGGGTTAGCGCCAACAAGCAACCTGAATCGTCGTTCGAATCATTTGGAGCCTTGTATTCATGCCGACACTTCATCCTCATCCCCTGCTCTCCTCCCAGCCGTTCACCAGCAAGGGCAAAATCGTCACCGCCGAGGAAGCGGTGCGGCTGATCCGGGACGGCGATACCGTCGCCACTGGCGGCTTCGTCGGCATCGGCTTTGCCGAGCATCTGGCTATCGCCTTGGAAGATTATTTTCTGGAAACCGGTCGGCCCCGCGACCTGACCCTGGTCTACGCCGCCGGTCAGGGCGACGGCCGCGACCGTGGCCTGAACCATTTCGGTCACGAAGGACTGATCAAGCGCGTTATCGGCGGCCACTGGGGGCTGGTGCCGAAACTGGGCAAACTGGCCATCGCCGGCAAGATCGAAGCCTACAACCTGCCGCAGGGGGTCATCTCCCACCTGTTCCGCGACATCGCCGCCCACAAGCCCGGCACCCTGAGCCGGGTTGGCCTGGGCACTTTCGTGGACCCGCGCTTTGGCGGCGGCAAGATGAACGCCATCACCACCAAGGACCGGGTGGAGCTCATCACCCTCGGCGGCGAGGAATATCTGTTCTACAAGGCGTTCCCGATCCACGTCGCCCTGATTCGCGGCACCACCGCCGACCCCGACGGCAATATC
>JAGTSD010000212.1 GCA_018262135.1 Pseudomonadota bacterium
ACGCCGCCGACCACGGTAGCCGTAGCGGTCAGAAAGCGGCGTCTGCCGAGATCGACGTCATCTACCGTACTCATACGCAGTCTCCTGTTGTAAATTTTATCGTTAGATTAGGATGGGTTGGCAACGCAAACGGTATGCACGGGTTTCGTGTTTGCCGGAGCCGGACTGGAACCTGTTGTATGCCGAAACCAGCTCGCTTCGGGGTGCGCTGGACGATGCGCAAACTCCATCGTTAGGAACTCCCGCCGTTTTTGCGGTACGGCAAAACTATAACTCAGGGAGGGTATTAGGGTCTATGCGCTTGTTGCTCAAAGCCGTGAGGTTCGCACCCCAGGACCGACCGGCGCGGGATTCAGACCGGGTTGGCGATGTCCACGAAGGTGAAGTTCAGCGCGAATTGCCCGGCCAGATGCGCGCCCAGCGCCTGGATACCGTAGCGTTCGGTGGCGTGGTGGCCAGCGGCGAAAAAATGCAGGCCATTCTCGCGGGCGATGTGGACGGTCTGTTCCGACGCCTCGCCGGTTAGAAAGGCGTCCGCGCCGGCGTTTAACGCGATCTCGATGTAGGACTGCGCGCTGCCAGTACACCAGGCCAGCCGGCGGATGGGCGCGGCGTCGCCAGGAATATACAGCGGTTCCCGACCGAGGCGGGCAGCGATGTGGACGGCGAAGGCATCTCCGGTCATCGGCTGGGCTGGCTCGCCCAGCAGCATCAGCCCCGGCATGCGGTTATTACCGCCGGCGGTTCCAGTGACGGTCAGACCGAGCACGCGGGCCAGTTGGGCGTTGTTGCCGAGTTCCTGATGGGCGTCCAGCGGCAGGTGGTAGGCGATCAGGCTAATCTCGTGGCGGAGGAGGGTGGCGAGCCGCCGCCGTTTCATGCCGACGACGCGCGGATTCTCGCCTTTCCAGAAATAGCCGTGATGAACCAGCACGGCATCGGCTCCAAGTTTCACCGCCGCGTCCAACAAAGCCTGACAAGCGGTGACCCCGCCGACCAGGGTGCGCACCTCGGACCGGCCTTCGACCTGCAAGCCGTTCGGGCAGTAGTCGCTAAAGTTCTCGACCCCTAGCAGGCGGTCGGCGTAGGCGACCAGTTCGCTGAGTTGCGCCATTCAGCCGTCCGTCAGAATTTGCCCGAGCGCGGCGAGCAGGGCGGCGTTTTGTTCCGGATTGCCAACCGTGATGCGCAGGAATTGCTCGATGCGCGGCTGCCGGAAATGACGCACGATGACATGGCGTTCGCGCAAGGCGGCGGCCAGCGCGGCGGCGTCCCGTTGGAGGTGGCAGGCGAACACAAAGTTCGCCGCCGAGGGCAGCACGTTGAAACCCAGTTCAGCCAGCGCCGCGACCAGCGTCGCGCGGTTGGCAATCACCGCCTGGCGGGTCCGCTCGAAGTGCTCGCGGTCCTCGAACGCCGCCACCGCGCCGGCGATGGCCAGCCGGTCCAGCGGGTAGGAGTTGAAACTGTTCTTGATCCGTTCCAACGCCTCGATCAGTCCCGCCTGACCCACCGCCAGTCCAACCCGCAGGCCAGCCAGCGAGCGGGATTTGGACAGGGTTTGTGCCACCAGCAGGTTCGGATAGCGATCCACCAGCGCGATGGCGGTCTCGCCGCCGAAGTCGATGTAGGCTTCGTCGGCTACGACCACTGACTCCCGGTTGCGCTCGAGCAGCCATTCGAGGTCGGCCAGGGACAGCAGGCAACCGGTGGGGGCGTTTGGATTGGCGAAGATGATGCCGCCGTTGGGGCGTAGATAGTCGGCGATCCGTAACGTGAAGTCGTCAGCCAGCGGCACGGTGACGTACTCGATGCCGTACAGGCCGCAGTAGACGGGGTAGAAGCTGTAGGTGATGTCGGGAAATAGCAAGGGGGCTGGGTGTTGGAACAGCGCCTGAAAAATGAAAGCCAGCACTTCGTCCGAGCCGTTACCGACGAAGACCTGTGCCGGCATGATGCCGTAATAGTCCGCGATGGCCTGTTTCAGACGCTCGGCGTTCGGATCCGGGTACAGGCGCAGGGCGTCCGACAACTCGCCCTGAATCGCTTCCACAACGCGGGGCGACGGTCCGTAAGGATTTTCGTTGGTGTTGAGCTTGACCAGGTTGCTGAGCTTGGGCTGCTCGCCCGGCACGTAGGGCGTCAGCCGATGCACCACAGGGCTCCAGTAGGGGTTGGCCACGGTTTACTCCTTCACCCGATACTCGGCCGACCGGGCATGAGCGGTCAGACCCTCACCGCGCGCCAGAATCGAGGCCGTGCATCCCAGCGTCCTGGCTCCGGCGGGCGAGCAATCAATCAGACTGGTGCGCTTCTGGAAATCGTAGACTCCCAGCGGCGAGGAGAACCGGGCGGTGCGTGAAGTCGGCAATACGTGGTTGGGGCCAGCGCAATAATCACCCAGCGCCTCGGCGGTGTAACGGCCCATGAAAATGGCCCCGGCGTGGCGAATCAGTGGTAATAGTTCTTCAGGCTTTTCAATCGACAGTTCCAGATGTTCCGGGGCGATGAAGTTGACTACTTGGGCGGCTTTGGCCAGGTCGAGCGTCTGAATCAGCGCCGCCCGCCGGGTCAGCGAGGCTTCGATGATGTCCCGCCGTTCCATGCCCGGCAACAGGCGCTCGATGCTGGCGGCCACCCGGTCCAGAAACACCGCGTCCGGGCTGATCAGGATCGGCTGAGCGTCCTCGTCGTGTTCGGCCTGCGAGAACAAATCCATCGCGATCCAGTCGGGGTCGGTCTTGCCGTCGCAGACCACCAGGATTTCCGACGGGCCGGCGATCATGTCGATGCCAACCGCGCCGAACACCTGGCGCTTGGCGGCGGCCACGTAGATGTTGCCGGGCCCGACAATCTTGTCCACCCGGGGTACGGTAGCGGTGCCGTAGGCCAGCGCCGCGACCGCCTGCGCCCCGCCGATGCGGAACACCCGATCTACGCCCGCCACGGCGGCGGCGGCCAGCACCAATCCGTTCGATTCGCCGCCCGGCGCTGGCGCGACCATGATCACCTCTGGCACGCCCGCGACCTTGGCCGGGATCGCGTTCATCAGCACCGAAGAGGGATAGGCCGCCTTGCCGCCGGGCACGTACAACCCGACCCGATCCAGTGGCGTCACCTGCTGGCCGAGGAGCGTGCCGTCGGCTTCGGTGAAGGTCCAGGAATCCTGTTTCTGCCGTTCGGCGTAAGCACGGATACGAGCGGCGGCGGTTTCCAGCGCCGCGCGTTGTTCGGCGGGAATGGATGCCAGAGCCTGTTGCAACCGAGCTGCGGGAATTTCCAGATCGGCGGCGTGGTTGGCGTCCAACCGGTCAAAACGGCTGGTGTACTCCAGCAGGGCGTCGTCCCCGCGCATCCGCACCTGGGCCAGAATTTCGCGTACCGTGGCGGTCACGGTTTCATCGGCGACGCCTTCCCAGGCGGTCAAGGTTTCCAGGCGCGACCAGAAATCGGCGTCAGCGGTATTCAGGCGTTGGATGTTGGGCATAGCCGGCTCTACATGGTCCACGGAAAACACGGAAGGTGTGCGGAAGAGGAGGAATCATGGTGGGCCGAACATCAACCACCCACGGCGGCGGCCATCTTGGCCATGACTGCCTTGATCCGGGCGTGTTTCATTTTCATCGCAGCCTTGTTGATGATCAGCCGCGAACTGATGTCGGCGATATGCTCCAGCGGCGCGAGACCATTGGCCTTCAGCGTGTTGCCGGTGTCCACCACGTCCACGATGTAGTCGGCCAGGCCCACCAGCGGCGCCAGTTCCATCGAGCCGTACAGCTTGATGACTTCCACCTGCCGGCCCCGATCGGCGAACCAGCGCCGGGTAGTGTTGGCGTACTTGGTGGCGATGCGCGGCCGGTTCAGGCGGGGACAATGGTGGGGATCGCCGGCCACCATCAGCCGGCAGCGGGCGATCTTCAGGTCCAGCGGTTCGTACAGCCCCTCGCCGCCGTGCTCCAGCAGCACGTCCTTGCCAGCTACCCCCAGATCGGCGGCGCCGTATTGGACATAGGTCGGCACGTCGGTGGCGCGAATAATGACCAGCTTCACATCCGCCTGGTTGGTGTCGAGGATCAGCTTGCGGCTGGTGTCCGGATCGTCGAGCGGCGTAATACCCGCCGCCGCCAGCAGCGGCAGAGTTTCCTTAAAGATGCGTCCTTTTGACAACGCAATGGTTAATAAAGCGCTCATGACTGACGTCCTGGCAACCTGAAACTGGATGCGTCTTCTTCC
>JAGTSD010000213.1 GCA_018262135.1 Pseudomonadota bacterium
CTGGAGCGTTGCCCGGAGATTGGTTTTATCTGCATGGACGTGGCGAACGGGTATTCGGAGCATTTTGTGGAGCAAATCGGCAAGGTGCGGGAGCGGCATCGGGATAAAATCATCATGGCCGGCAATGTGGTCACCGGCGAGATGGTGGAGCAATTGCTGCTGTCGGGCGCGGACGTCGTCAAGGTCGGCATCGGGCCGGGGTCGGTTTGCACCACGCGGGTCAAGACCGGGGTCGGGTATCCGCAACTGTCGGCGATCATCGAGTGCGCCGATGCCGCGCACGGATTGTCCGGGCAGATCATTTCGGATGGCGGTTGCACCTGCGCGGGCGATGTCGCCAAGGCGTTCGGGGCGGGCGCGGATTTCGTGATGCTGGGCGGGATGCTGGCTGGCCACGACGAGGGCGGCGGCGAGATTTTGGAACAGGATGGGCAGCGTTGTATCCGGTTCTACGGGATGAGCTCAAAAACCGCGATGGAGAAATACAGCGGCGGGGTGGCGGAATATCGCGCTTCGGAAGGCAAAACCGTCAGCGTTCTCTATCGGGGGCCGGTAGAAGACACCCTCAGAGACATTCTGGGTGGATTGCGTTCAGCGTGTACCTACGTCGGCGCCAGCCAGCTCAAGGAGTTGACTAAACGCACCACCTTCATGCGGGTCAGCGAACAACATAATCCCATTTTTGACGAGTGAGCCATGCCAGCGGAAAGGATAGGGGCGCTGTTGACGGCGGTGCGCGAACGGCAACCGCTGGTGCATAACATCACCAATTTCGTGGTGATGAACAATACGGCGAACGCCCTGCTGGCCTTGGGCGCTTCGCCGGCGATGGTTCACGCGCTCGACGAGGTGGAGGATTTCGTCTCGATCAGCCAGGCCCTCGTGGTGAACATCGGTACGCTGTACTCGGAGCAGGTGGCGGCGTGCAAGCTGGCCGCCGTACGCGCCCATGCGGCGGGCGTGCCCTGGATTCTCGATCCCGTGGGGGTCGGGGCAACCCCGTACCGACGAGCTTCAGCGAGCGCGCTGGCGCGGTTGCGACCGAATGTGATTCGGGGCAACGGCTCGGAAATTCTGACGCTGGCGCAACACGCGCAGACGGGGCAGGGCAGGGGCGTGGACAGCCTGCACGGTTCGGAAACCGCCGTGGAGGCAGCGCGAACGCTGGCGCTGGACACGGGCGCGACCGTGGCCATCACGGGCGCGGTGGATTACGTGACCGACGGCAAGCGGTTGGCGGAAATCCATAACGGCCATCCACTGATGGCGCGGGTGACCGGGCTGGGCTGCTCGGCCACTGCGATCATCGGGGCATTTCTGGCGGTGGAGCGCGATGCGTTCGCGGCCACGGTGGCGGGACTGGCCGCGTTCGGCGTGGCGGGGGAAATCGCGGCGGAGTGGGCGGCAGGGCCGGGGAGTTTACAGGTGGCGTTGCTGGATGCGCTGTACGCGCTGGATGAAGCGACGCTGGTCGCGCGGGCGCGGGTAGCGGAGCGGGGACGGGTTTGAAACCCGTCCCCACCACACTTCAACGTGGCAGTTCGGAACTCCCCATCAGATACTCATCCACCGCGCGGGCGCATTGCCGGCCTTCGCGGATGGCCCAGACCACCAGCGATTGACCCCGCCGCAGGTCGCCGGCGGCGAAGACCTTGTTGACCGAGGTCTGGTAGTCGGTTTCCCCGGCGCGGACGTTGCCGCGCGGATCCAGCGCTACGCCCAGTTCCTGCAACATCCCGGCATGAACCGGATGGACGAAGCCCAGCGCCAGCAGCACCAAATCCGTTTTGAGTTCAAAGGCGCTGTCGGGGATTTCGACCATGGTCTGCCGACCATTATTTTCGCGCCATTCCAGCCGCGCGACCTGCATACTGGTGACCTGCCCATCCTGACCGAGGAACTGTTTGGTGGTCACCGCCCAGCCGCGTTCACAACCTTCCTCGTGAGAGGTAGAAGTACGCAGCTTCAATGGCCAGTTCGGCCAAGTCAGTAGTTTGTTCTCGTGCAACGGCGGCTTGGGCAGGATTTCCAACTGGGTGACGGAACGAGCGCCCTGGCGAATCGAGGTGCCGACGCAGTCGGAACCGGTGTCGCCGCCGCCGATCACCACCACATCCTTGTCAGTCGCCAGGATATCTTCACCGGCGATTTTCACCCCCGCGACCCGGCGATTCTGCTGGGTCAGGAAGTCCATGGCGAAGTGGATGCCGCGCAACTCGCGGCCGGGGACGGCCAGGTCGCGCGGCTGCTCGGCGCCGCCGGCCAGCACCACGGCGTCGAACTCGGCCAGCAGGGCGCGGGCCGGGAGATCAACGCCGACATGGCTGTTGGGGCGGAATTCGACGCCCTCGGCCCGCATCTGCGCCAGGCGGCGATCGATCAGCCCGGTTTCCAGCTTGAAGTCGGGGATGCCGTAGCGCAGCAGGCCGCCGATGCGGTCGTTTTTCTCGAACACCACCACGTCGTGCCCCGCCCGCGCCAGTTGCTGGGCGCAGGCCAGGCCGGAGGGACCGGACCCGACCACCGCGACCCGTTTGCCGGTGCGATGGGCAGCGATTTGCGGCTGGACCCAACCTTCCGCCCAGCCCTTGTCGATGATGGCGCACTCGATGTCCTTGATGGTCACCGGCTGGCTGTTGAAGTTGAGGGTGCAGGACGCCTCGCACGGCGCCGGGCAGATGCGGCCGGTGAACTCCGGGAAGTTGTTGGTGGAGTGCAGCACCTCCAGCGCCTCGCGCCAGTTCCCGCGATACACCAGATCGTTCCAGTCGGGAATGATGTTGTGCACCGGACAGCCGCGATGGCAGTAGGGAATGCCGCAGTCCATGCAGCGGGCCGCCTGTTCGCGCACGCCGGACTCGGGCAGGGGCACCACGAAATCGCGGAAGTGGGCGATCCGCTCGGCGACCGGCGCGTAGCTGTGTTCGTAGCGAGTGATTTCCAAAAAACCCGTCGGCTTACCCATGCTTTACGCTCCTACCACGAGGCCAGTGGGTTCCGCGTCCTGCCGGGTGGCGGCGCGGGCCTGGGCCTGCAGGTCCTGCAACGCCCGGCGATAGTCCAGCGGCATGATCTTGACGAAGTGCGGCAGCAGCGCGCGCCACTGTTCCAGCACCCGGCGGGCCGGTTCGCTGCCGGTGTAGAGGAAGTGACGCGCCACCAGGATGTGCAAGCGCCGGGCATCGTGGCGCAGCAGGTCCGCCGGCGGTTCGGCCTGGGCCAGATCGCGCCACGCGCCACTCGCCACGCGCCACTCGCCACCGAGCGTTTCCTCGGCGTCGTTCAGCGGTTCCAGCGCGACCATCGCCGGGTTCGCGCGGCGGGCGAAATCGCCGGCTTCGTCCAGCACGTAGGCGATGCCGCCGCTCATGCCGGCGGCGAAGTTGCGGCCGGTCGGCCCCAACACCACCACCACGCCGCCGGTCATGTACTCGCAACCGTGATCGCCCGTGCCTTCCACCACCGCCAAGGCGCCAGAGTTGCGCACGGCGAAGCGTTCGCCCGCCACGCCGCGGGCGTAGCATTCGCCGGCGATGGCGCCGTAGAGCACGGTGTTGCCGACGATGATGTGCTCCTCGGCGCGGCGGCGGCTGGCGGCGGGCGGGCGGACGATGAGCCGGCCGCCGGACAGGCCCTTGCCGGCGTAGTCGTTGGCTTCGCCGTCGAGTTCCAGGGTCACGCCCCGGGCCAGAAAGGCGCCGAAGCTCTGGCCAGCGCTGCCGGTCAGGCGGACGTGGATGGTATCGTCGGGCAGGCCGGCATGACCGTAGCGGCGGGCGACCTGGCCGGACAGCATGGCCCCGACGGTGCGGTCGCTGTTGCGGATCGGGGTCTCGATCCATACGGGTTGCCGCGCCTCCAGCGCGGGACGGGCCTGGGCGATCAGCCGGTGATCCAGCGCGCCGCTCAGGCCGTGATCCTGCTCCTCGCAGTGGTAGGTGGCGACGCCGGGCGGGGCGAGGGGCACGGCCAGCAGCCGGGTGAAGTCCAAGCCGCGCGCCTTCCAGTGATGGATGGCCCGGCGCATGTCGAGCCGGTCGGCGCGGCCGATCATCTCGTCGAAGGTGCGGAAACCGAGTTGCGCCATCAGTTCGCGCACTTCCTGGACCAGGAAGGTGAAGAAGTTGATGACGTGGGCCGGCTGGCCGGGGAAGCGCTTGCGCAGTTCCGGGTCCTGAGTGGCGACGCCGACCGGGCAGGTGTTGAGGTGACAC
>JAGTSD010000214.1 GCA_018262135.1 Pseudomonadota bacterium
GGGGGCGTGGAGCGGCGGCGCTCGCGCCGATTTCGCCGTGAACATGACGCCGGGCGTCACCGCCATCAGCCGGGAGGTCTACGACCTGCACATGCTGATTTTCTGGATCTGCGTGGCCATCGGCGCGGTGGTGTTCGGGGTGATGTTCTGGTCGATCTACCATCACCGCAAGTCGCGGGGCGCGGTGGCGGCCCAGTTCCACGAAAGCGTCCTGATCGAGGTGCTGTGGACCGTCGTGCCCATGCTGATCCTGGTGGCGATGGCAGTGCCGGCGACCCAAACCCTGATCCGCATGGCCGACGCCCGCGACGCCGATGTGACCATCAAGGTCACCGGCTATCAGTGGCGCTGGCATTACCAATATCTGAACGAGGGCATCGGCTTCTTCAGCGTCTTGGCCACCCCCCAGGACCAAATCCACAACGCCGCCGCCAAGGACGCGACGTACCTGCTGGAAGTGGATCAGCGACTGGTGGTGCCAGTTGGTAAGAAAATCCGCATCCTGACCACCGCCGCCGACGTGATTCATTCCTGGTGGGTCCCGGCGTTGGGCTGGAAGCGCGACGCCATCCCCGGCTTTATCAACGAATCCTGGACCTTGATCGAGAAGCCCGGCGTCTATCGCGGCCAGTGCGCCGAACTGTGCGGCAAGGATCACGGCTTCATGCCGATCGTGGTCGAAGCCGTCCCCGAGGCCGAATTCCAACAGTGGGTGGCGACTATGAAGGCGCGGAATCCTCCCACCACCCAAGCCGCCAGCGGAGGTCAACCCCTGTGAACATCGCCGCCGCGCCCGCCCTGAATCACGAGCACGATACCCACGCCGGCCCGCCGCGCGGTCTGGGCCGCTGGCTATTGACCACCAATCACAAGGACATCGGCACGCTCTATCTGCTGTTTTCGCTGCTGATGTTCTTCATCGGCGGCAGCTTCGCGCTGGTGATCCGCGCCGAACTGTTCCAGCCGGGCTTGCAGATTGTCAACCCGTACTTTTTCAACCAGCTCACCACCCTGCACGCGCTGGTGATGATTTTCGGCGCGGTGATGCCGGCTTTCGTCGGCCTGGCCAACTGGCAGATTCCGCTGATGATCGGCGCGCCCGACATGGCCTTGCCACGGATGAACAACTGGTCGTTTTGGATCCTGCCGTTCGCCTTCGCGCTGCTGTTGTCCACGCTATTCCTGCCGGGCGGCGGACCCGCCGGCGGCTGGACCCTGTATCCGCCGCTGGCGTTGCAGACCGGCCAAGCCTTCCCATTCGTGATCCTGGCCATCCACATGATGGGCGTGTCCTCGATCATGGGCGCGATCAACGTCATCGCCACCATCCTCAACCTGCGCGCGCCCGGCATGACCCTGATGCGGATGCCGCTGTTCGTGTGGACCTGGCTGATCACCGCCTTTTTGCTGATCGCGGTGATGCCGGTGCTGGCCGGGACGGTGACCATGTTGCTGACCGATAAATTCTTCGGCACCAGCTTCTTCAACGCCGCCGGCGGCGGCGACCCGGTGATGTTCCAACATATTTTCTGGTTCTTCGGCCATCCCGAGGTCTACATCATGATCCTGCCAGGATTTGGGATCATCTCCACCATCATCCCGACGTTCGCTCGCAAGCCGCTGTTCGGCTACGCCTCGATGGTGTATGCGACGGCCTCGATTGCCTTCCTCAGTTTCATCGTCTGGGGGCATCACATGTTCACGGTAGGGATGCCGCTGGCTGGCGAACTGTTCTTCATGTACACCACCATGCTGATCGCGGTGCCGACCGGGGTGAAAGTGTTCAACTGGATTTCGACCATGTGGCGCGGCTCGATGACGTTCGAGACGCCGATGCTGTTCGCCATCGCTTTCGTGGTGCTGTTCAGCATCGGCGGGTTTTCGGGGCTGATGCTGGCTATCGCCCCGGCCGACTTCCAGTACCAGGACACCTACTTCGTGGTGGCGCATTTCCACTACGTGCTGGTGCCGGGCGCGGTGTTCTCGATCATGGCCGGCGTTTATTACTGGCTGCCGAAGTGGACCGGCCACATGATCAACGAGAAGCTGGGCCGCCTGCATTTCTGGCTGTCGGTGGTTGGGGTCAACGTACTGTTTTTCCCGCAGCACTTTCTCGGGCTGGCCGGGATGCCGCGCCGCATTCCCGACTACGCCCTGCAATTCACCGAGTTCAACATGATTTCCAGCATCGGCGCGTTCCTGTTCGGCTTCTCGCAACTGCTGTTTCTGTACAACGTGATCCAGACCATTCGCGGCGGCGAGCCAGCGACCGATCAGGTCTGGGAAGGCGCGCAGGGGCTGGAATGGACCCTGCCGTCGCCAGTGCCGTATCACACCTTCGCCACGGCGCCCGTGGTCGAGTAAAGAGGAGGGGGGAACATGGCAACGCAAGCAACGAATGCGCTAGCGGTGGCCCACCGGCGGGTGGTGCGTCGCCTGCTGCTGGTGGTGGCGGCGATGTTCGTCTTCGGCTTCGCGCTGGCGCCGCTGTACGACGTGCTGTGCCAGATCACCGGCCTGAACGGCAAGACCGGTGGGCGGGTAGCGGTGGCGCGGCCGGTGGCGGTGGATGAGACGCGCACGGTGACGGTGGAGTTTGTCGCCAGCCTGAACGCGGGAGCGCCGTGGGAGTTCGCGCCGAAGGTGACCCGGATGGCGGTGCATCCCGGCCAGTATTACCAGACCCAGTATCTGGCCCGGAACCTGACCGATCAGCGGCTGGTCGGGCAGGCGATTCCCAGCGTGACTCCAGGGCCGGCGGCGCGGCATTTCCAGAAGGTCGAGTGTTTCTGCTTCAACCGCCAGGCGTTTCAGGCCGGGGAGGAGCGGGCGATGCCGGTCACCTTCATCATCGACCCGGAATTGCCGCCGGAGGTGCGCACGGTGACGCTGTCCTACACCTTTTTCAAGCTGGACGACGCCGGCGGTTGAGGCCCGCGACCGCCGCGGGAGGATGCAACGAATGACGCACGCCAGCACGCACGCGCCCGATCATTACTATGTGCCCCACCAGAGCTACTGGCCGATCATCGCCTCCATCGGGCTGTTCACCCTGATGCTGGGTGGAGCCACCGTGCTGAACGGCGGCAGCAACACGCTGTTGCTGGCGGGCGCGGCCCTGATCCTGCTGACCATGTTCGGCTGGTTCGGCACGGTGGTCCACGAAAGCGAACGGGGGCTGTACAGCGACCAGATGGATCGCTCGTTCCGCTGGGGCATGGGCTGGTTCATCTTTTCCGAGGTGATGTTCTTCGCCGCATTCTTCGGCGCGCTGTTCTATGCCCGTCAGTACGCCGTGCCCTGGCTGGGCGGCGAAACCAGCCACGGCGTGCTGACACAAAGCCTGCTCTGGCCCCAGTACGAAGCGGCTTGGCCCACCAACGGGCCGGGCGACATTGGCGGCTTCTTCGCGCCGATGCGTCCCTGGGGCTTGCCGGCGCTCAATACCCTGATTCTGCTGAGCAGCGGCGCGACCATCACCTGGGCGCACTGGGGTTTGGTGGAGGGCCAGCGCGGGCAGTGGTTGAAGGGGCTGGCGGCAACCATCGTGCTCGGCGTGCTGTTTTTGACCTTGCAGGCCGTCGAGTACCGCCATGCCTACCAGGATTTGTATCTGACCCTGGGCAGCGGCATCTACGGCTCTACCTTTTTCATGCTGACCGGCTTTCACGGCCTGCACGTCACCATCGGCGCAATTATCCTGACCGTGATCCTGTTGCGTGGCCTGGCCGGCCATTTCACCCCGCAACGCCACTTCGCCTTCGAAGCGGCGGCGTGGTACTGGCATTTCGTGGACGTGGTGTGGCTGGGGCTGTTTATCTTCGTCTACTGGCTGTAGCGGCGGGCGCTCACAGCCCATACGGCGCGATCAGACCGGCGGCGTAGGCGAGCAGCAGGATCAGGAACAGCCCGACCGACAGCGCCACGCGCACGGTCAGCGCCTGGACGGCGCGGGGACCATGTCCCCGGTCGCGAATCATGAACACCAGCCCGGACGCCAGGCTGGCGATAATCAGCAACAGCATGAGCACGACGAGGATCTTGAGCAATGGATGGATTCCGGTGGAAGAGGGCGGTTGCCTTGAGTATAGCCCGCCCGGTTCGGCGCTGAGCGCGGGCGCGGATGCGCCTGGGAAACTGGGTGTTTCGCCCGAGTCGGGCGGCCACGCTCGCCACCCTGCTGCTGTTGCCGG
>JAGTSD010000025.1 GCA_018262135.1 Pseudomonadota bacterium
GGATGCGAATTTCATCCGCCTCCCAGACTGCAAACGCCCCTTCCCGCCAGCGGCGCGGTTGCAGTTCGTTTTCCTGGAAAAACGCCTCGACGGCGACCGGACTGAGTTCCACCCCGGTCACGGGATGCCCCTCGCCCGCCAGCCACAGCAGGTCGAGGCTTTTGCCGCACAGCGGGACGAATACCCGCTCGCCGGGGTGCAGCTCCAGACAGTTCCAGAACTGCTGGAGATGCACGTTGATTTCCTGTTTGTGAAAGCCGATCTCGGCCCGCTCCCAGCGTTCGTGCCAGAATCCCGGTTCCATCGCGTCACCCTGTTAGGTGTAAATAGACAAAATGTCTGAATCACGGATTAAACGGATGATCGGATGGCACGGATTTTTCTGTGTAATCCAGTTATCCGTTTAATCCGTGATTCAGACTATTCGATCAACCCGTTGATTCCGGCCACCAGGCCCGACGGGTCAACAACGCGCCCAACCCTTGTAGCAGGTAGCGGAAATCCCGGGCGGTGCTGCGCTGGCGGGCGTAGAACGCATCGCTTAGCAGCCGTTCCTCGCGCGGGGCGTCCGCCGGCAAGGTCAACTGGGTTGGCCCGATCAGCCCGGCCGGGGCCTGATCGCTGACCTGTTCCCACTCCTCCAGCCGGTCGTCCACCTGCTCCGGCGTCAATGGCTCGACGCCGACCAGCCGCAGATCGCCGCTCACCACCGCCAGCAGGCGCGGCAAATAGCGCAGCACCGGAATCGCCGTCGCCCACTCGCGGGCCACGAACACCCGCCGCCGGCGCGCGCCGAATTCGTCGAATTCCAGCCGGTTGCCGCGCAATCGCGTCTCGCGCAGCGGAGTATTGGCATTGCCCATCAGCGCGGCGGCCAGCGCCAGCGGCCACAGCGGCAGGGAGAGCGCCAGCGCCAGCGCGCCCAGCGCCCGGTTGAGCGGCTCGGCCAGGGTTCCGCTCAGGGTCACTTCACGCAGGTCGGCCAGCAGGAAAGTCTCGACTACCGGCAGTACTGCGCCGGTATCCACCCGGATCAGTTGGTTGCCCCAGACGATGGCATTCTGGACTTCCAACAACTCGCCGACGTAGGTCTCCGGCAACACCACGCTGTCGCGCAGGATGGCGTGCTGATCCACGATGACGTCGTTGGCGATGACCACCTCGCCATAAAATTCGGCGCTGGGTTCGATCCGGCAATGCACGCCGACGAAGGCGATGCCCTGGCGCAAGCTGCGCGGCGAAACCCTGGAGCGCAGCCCTACCCGCAGCCCCAGCGCCGCTTCCCGGCCGGGTATGATCAAACCCGGAACGCGGCCAGTGGCGGCGTCGAGATTGGCCCGATGATAGGCGGCCAGCGAGTCGAGCCGGTTCAGCGCCCCGGTAGGTAGTTCCACCACCGGCCACACTGAATCGGTGACGGCTGATTCGCCAGACCAGCGCAACGGCTCCAGTCCGCCCCGGCCATTGGCGCGGTTCAGGCACAGGCTGATCGGTGCGTTTACCGCCCGCCCGTGCACCACCGGACCGCTGGTTTCAGTGGCCCGTTGCAGAAATTCGCCCAGCGCCGCGCCGCGCAACACGTCGCCCCGCAGCGCCAGAATTTCCGTGGGCAAGCGGTTCTGGCAACGTTCCACCACGGTATCGGGGTCTTCTTCGCCCTGGGTGAGCACGTAGTCCAGCCGCATCCCCCAGCGACTGCCGTCGCCGATGACCGCCCGCACCTGGTCGGCGAACGACGAAATGGCGATGACTGCCTCGCGGATGCCGGCGGCGACCAGCGCTTCCAGCGTATGTTCCAGCACCGGCTTGCCCACCACCGGTAACAACGCTGTGCAGGTCCGTTCGGTCAGCGGTTCCAGTTCCCGGCCCAGCCGGTCGGCGAAAATCAGTGCGTGCATGGTCTGATGTCCACGGAAAACACGGAAGGCACGGACGGAAAACAGGAAAGGAACTTCTGAATGCTGTCCACGGAAAACACGGAAAGCACGAACGGAAAACAGGAAAGGATCATTAGTAGGCTCCCCGGCCCAGCAGCACCGCCGGCACGGTCTTGAGCAGAATCAGGATGTCGTTGCCAAACGAGGATGATTCGATGTATTGCACGTCGAGCTTGACCTGTTCGGGGAAGGGAATGTCGGAACGGCCGGAGACCTGCCAGATACAGGTGATGCCGGGAATCACTTCCAGCCGCCGCCGGTCGGCCAGCGAATACTGGTTCACTTCGCTGGGCAACGCCGGGCGCGGCCCGACCAGCGACATGTCGCCGACCAGCACGTTCCACAATTGCGGCAGTTCATCAATCGACGCCTTGCGGATGAAGCGCCCGACCCTGGTGATGCGCGGGTCGTGCTTCATCTTGAAGATTACCCCGCCGCCCGACTCGTTCTCGGCCAGCAGCGCCGCCTTGCGCGCCTCAGCGTCAATGTACATCGAGCGGAATTTCCACATGGTGAACAGCTTGCCCCAGCGCCCGACCCGGACTTGCTTGAAGAAGATGGGTCCAGGCGATTCCAGCCGGATCAACAGCATGATGGTCAGGAACAGCGGCGTCAGCAGGATCAGCAGGATGAACGAAGCCACGATGTCGAGCAGGCGCTTGAATACGTAGGCGCTGGCCACCACGGCTTTCCACACCAGCCGCTTGCCCTGAAAGGCCAGCCGTTGCCAGAACCCATCGGGCCGAATCCGGCCATAGCGGTGCAACAGCGCCTCGCGCAGGGCCGCGTCCGGTTCGGCCAACCGGTCGGAATAGTCACTCATGAGCTTTTGCCTCCTGGCGGGCCTGCTTCCAGACCCGGTAGAGAAACAGGGGATTGCCGAGAATATAGCGCCGCCACATCCGGCCTGGCTCCTGGATCAGCCGCCACACCCATTCCAGGCCAATCTCGCGCAGCCACAACGGCGCGCGGGGAATCCGCCCGGAGTAGAAATCGAACAGTCCGCCCACGCCCATCCGCACCGGCGGCGTCAGGGCGTCGTGATGGTCGGCCAGCCACAGTTCCTGACGGGGTACGCCAAACGCAACCAGCAGCACCCCTGCCCCAGAGGCGTTGATGCGGGCGATGATCGCATCCTCCTCGTCTGGGCCGAAATAGCCATGTTGGATACCGGCAATCATCAAGCCCGGATAGCGGGCTTGCATGTTTTCGGCGACCAGCTCAGCGATGCCGGGCCGCGCGCCGAGCAGGAAGAGCGAGAAGCCGTCGCGGGCGGCGCGTTCGCACAACCGGGGAAACAGGTCGGTGCCGTTGACGTTAGCCGCCAACCCCACTCCGCGCATCCGGCAACCGATTTTGACGCCGATTCCATCCGGCAACACCCGCGCCGCCTGCTGCAACACAGCGCGATAGCGGTCTTGGGTGTAGGCAATATTGAGGCAGTCAGGATTGACGAAAGCCAGCAGCGCCTTTTCTCCCGCGCCCAAGGCTAAATCCGAAGTATTCCCCTCCTTGGACAAGGAGGGGTGGCGCGCAGCGCCGGGGTGGTTCGCAGCGCGCACCGCAATCCACTCCACCGCCTCGTCCATGGTGGTATTAACGATGGGCACGCCGAAGAAATCCAGCAGCGGCGGAACCGGCCGCTCGCCGCCGCCGCCCAGCAGCGCGGCAATCAACGCCCGCGCGCTCAGACCCCAACTGGCGCGCACGCTGAGATTTTCGACAAAGCGCTGGTCCAGTTCGCTTTCAGGATCGTGGGCGATGCCAGTGCGCTGTTGAACTTGATAGGGGGAGAACAGGCCCGGCCGCACGCTGAACCGAATGTTCGCCTCGGCGGGAACCATCGCCGCTTCCGCCACGGTCAACGGGCGCGGTCCGGCGATAGCCATGTCGCCGCGCAGGATATTGAACAGCGCCGCCAGATCGCGGCCCGGCAACGATCCGGCGAAGGCCAGCCGGACAAACGGGCGGCGATTGTGACCCAGAACGTGCGCGTGGTCGAACAGCCGCCCGGCCCCAATCAGCGCCAGCAGGGCGCGCACCAGCCAGAAGGGGGCCAGCAGGATCAGCCAGGTCAGGGTCAGCGCCAGATCGAAGGTGCGCAGCGCCCGGTCGGGGGAACGGTTCACGTCGCGCTGCTCCCGGCTGCCGACGGAGTGCGACGGGGTCGGATTTGCGCCGGCACGCCGATGGCGAGCGAATTGGGCGGTACATCCTGCAACACCACCGCGTTCGCGCCAATCGCCACATCGTCGCCGATGCGGATTGGGCCAAGAACCTTGGCGCCGGCGCCAATGTCCACCCGGTTGCCGATGACGGGAGCGCCGCGTTCGTTGGTGCGCTTGAGACCGACAGTGACGCCATTGCGGATGACCACGTCGTCGCCGAACACGGTGTCGCCGCTGATGATGATGTCGCCGAAGTGCTCGATCCTGAACCGCCGCCCCACGGTCACTTCGCAGGGCAGGTCAATGCCGGTGAGAATCTGCGACAGCAGCTTGAGAATCTTGTAGAGAATCGAGAACGGCAGGCGCAGCCAGCGGTTGTGAATGCCGTAGCGCCAGCGCCCGAAGCGGTACACGACCATCACCCACAGCCCTTGCCGGGCCGGATCGCGTTCGTAGGTCCGCCAGTCTTCACGCAGGTTGTCGAACATGATCGCCTCCCTACCACGGCCTCGGCGGCGAGACTTGGCCGCCGTCGGTTTCCCGCCACGCCTGGTCGATCAGGGTCACGATGGCCCGCGACTCCTCGGCCTTGGCGCGGCCCTCGGCGTCCGGGCGGCGGGCGTTCTTCCAGGCCCGCAACTGATGCCAGCGTTTCTCGACCTGCACCGCCAGCCAGGCCGTAGTCAGACCGTGCTGCTTGCGGTAGTAGAGATACTCGCTGCGCAATCGCCACAGCGTCAGTTGCGCGCCGGACGAGGACAGCGTCAGGTGTTGCAGGGTCTTGGACGACTCGCCGCCCAGATGAATTACGACCACGTCCGGCCAGTAGCAGACTTTATAACCCGCCGCCTTGATCCGCCGGCACAGGTCCACTTCTTCGTAGTACAGGAAGAACGCCTCATCGAAATAGCCGACCTGCTCCAGCACGTCACGGCGAATGATCGAGAACGCGCCCGGTACCCAGTCCACTTCCGCCGGCACGTTGGGATCGGCCCAGGTGAGATCCACCCGACCGAAGAAGCGGCTGCGCGGAAAGCGCACGGACAGCCCGGACAGCGACAAAAAGTCGTTGAGCGGGGAGGGAAACAGCCGCGCCGAGGGTTGCCAGGAATCATCCCGCCCCACCAGCCGCGCCCCGCCCAGACCGATGTTCGGGTCGGCGTCCATATAGGCCACCGCCCTGGGCAGCGCCAGCGGGCGCGGGAAGGCGTCGGAATTCAGCAACACCACGTAGCGGCCTTGGGCGATAGCGAAGCCCCGGTTGTTGGCGGCAGCGAAGCCGAGATTCACGTCGCTGCGAATCAGCCGCGCGGCGGGAAATTCAGCCGCCACCATGTCCGCCGATCCGTCGCGGGAAGCGTTGTCCACCACGATCACTTCGTAGCGAACGCCGCCCGCCTCGGCGGCGAGGGTGTTCAGGCATTCCCGCAGCAAATCACGGGTGTTGAACGAAACGATGACGACGGAAACGTCGAATTGCTCAGCGGTCATGGCTGGAAGACTCGCGGTCGGTGCGGACCCAGGCGGCGTCCTTGCGAGCGCCGCGCAGCAGGGCCTTGAACAGGGTCAGTTTCCACAGGATGTAGAACGGCGCGGCGGCCACCGCCTGCACATCGCGCCAGCCGCCGCCGCCCACCCGAATCGCCGCCAGCACGTGCGAGCCCACTAGCGCCAGGCCAAACAGGGCGTAAATCCGGCTGGGCGCGAAGGGTGGCAGAAGCGCCAGCAGCAACAGCAACACGTGGAACGCCAGCGGCAATAGCCACAGCTCCAGCAGCGGCTCGGCTTCGCGCCAGCGTCCGGCCAGAATGCCGCGCAACAGAATCAGCGTCTGCTCGCGGATCATGCGGAACCGGCCGCCCTCCCAGCGGGCGCGCTGCCCGCGCGAGGCGCGTTCGCCACTCGGCATCTCCGACCAGACCGTGGTGGCGTCCATGAACCGCACCCGGCGACCGTTCTGCACCAACCGAATGTGATATTCCAGATCCTCGGCCACCGACGCCGCATCGTAGGGTACGGCTTCCAGGGTGGCGCGGCTCAGGCCGAACCCGTTGCCGAGCAGGCCCACCGACACGCCCCAGAACTCGCGGCCACGCGGGCGCAGCACGTTGAACGCCTGCAACGCCACATTCATCAGCCGGGTGCGCACGGAAACGCCGGGGTTATCCACGCAGTAGCGGCTCTGCACCGCATCCGCGCCGGCCCGGAACCACCGCTGAGCCTCGGCGAACAGATTGGGTTCTACCCGCGTGTCAGCGTCCACTACCATGAAGGCGTCGAACGGCTCGTTCAGCAGTTGCCGGAAGGCGAAATCCAGCGCGTAACCCTTGCCGCGCCGGTCAGGATCGTGGCGCACCAGCACCCGCGCCCCGGCGGCTTCGGCCCGCGCGGCGGTATCGTCCTCGCAGTTGTCGGCGACCACCACCACGGTCAATGTCCCACCCCCCGACTCGCAGGCGCACAAGCTCTGGATGCAGGCGGCGATGCCGGCGGCCTCGTTGTGGGCGGGAACCACGATGGCCAGGTTGAGCGGCGGCGCTTCACCCCCCACCCCAGCCCTCCCCCGCAAGGGGGGAGGGAGCGCGCGTTGGGACAGCAGAATTCCACCCACGGTCAGCATCAGCAGTTCAAACGTCCCCGGTACGCTCAGCAGCGCCAGCAGCGTACCCAGCAGCGCCCAGAAGTCAGCCATGACCGCGCTCCCCGCCCAACCGCCGCCGGAAAATCGCCGCCAGCCGCTCGATGTTGCGATGCAGGTGGTATTTCTCCTCGACCCGCACCCGCCCGGCCTCGCCCAGTCGCCGCCGCAATTCCGCATCGTCCATCAGCCGGGCCAGCGCGCCGCCGCCAGTCCTTCGGCATCGGAGGGCGCGACCAGCAATCCGTCCTGGCCATCGCGGATCAGTTCGGGAATGCCGGTGATGAAGGTCGTGACGCAGGGAATGGTCATCGCCATCGCCTCCATCAGCACTACGGGTATGCCTTCGGCGAAACTGGCCAGCGCGAAGGCGTCAGCGGCGGCGTACAGTTCGCGGATGCGGTCCTGATTGACCGCGCCCTCGAAGACCACCGCCGTGCCGAGCCCGCGCTCGACTACGATCTGCTCCAGGATCGGCCGGTCGGGGCCATCGCCGACGACGCGCAGCCGGATGTCGCGGCCTTCCGCACGCAGGCGGGCGATGGCGTCCAGCAGGATGGCCTGACCCTTGGCGGGCGTCAGCCGGCCCACGCAGATCACCTCGAATGGGTGCGGATCGGCCCGGAAGGGGCGCGGCGCGAACAGCGTGGGGTCCACGCCCAGCGGCGAAATCTCGAACTTGTCCCAGTGATCCGGCGGCGACAGCTTCATCAACTGGCTGCGCGCGTACTGGCCGATGCAGCAGATGAAACGGGCGCCGGCGATCTTCTCAGCCAGGTAATAGCCGGGCGCGTCGTAAAACTCGTCCGGGCCGTGAACGGTCATCGAGAAGGTGATCGGGAAAATCTGGTGGGCGATCAGCGCCACGGTGGCGGCGGGGGTGGCGAAATGGACGTGCAGGTGGGTCAGACCCTCGCGCGCCATCCAGCGCCCGATCATCAGCGCCTCGACGAAGTAGAACATCCCGTAGGTCAGCTTTTTCAAATCCACGCCGCCCAGCCGTAAGGCGAATTTCAGGCCGCGAAAGAAACCGGCGGGCTGTGTGGTCAGCGTGGCCCACTTCGCGGCCAATGCGCCCGCCGCGCCGTGGCGCTTGACGTAGTACGTTCGCGCCGCTTCGGCCTGCTCGGCGGTGGTCAGCCGCTCCGGCGGGCGGTCGGGTGCGTTGATCGAGGCGACCTCGATTTCGAAGCCCAGCTCCCGCAACCGCAACACCTCGCGCAGAATGAAAGTATGGGAAATCCCCGGGTACTGGCTGACCAGATAGGCCATGCGCACCGGCGACATCGGTTCAAGCCTCGATTCGTTATTGTTAGGGTCCATCTGCTCTTCTTACCCCTCACTCCCAGCCCCTCTCCCACAAGGGGAGAGGGAGGCATCAGTGTTTCAAGCCCAGCACCAGCCGCGCCACCGCCAATCCGCGCCCAGCGCCGCCAGCGCCCCGATCCAGCCAGACGCTGGCTCCAGATTCAGTACGCTCCATTCCTGTCCCTGTCCCTGTCCCTGCCCCTGCCGCACGCTCGCGCGCCCGTCGGGCAGGGCATCTTCGCGGCCACACACGTCCAGATTGCGCAGGCCGCTGGCCAAACCGCCGCCCAGCGCTTTGGCAATGGCTTCCTTGCGGGTCCAGCAGGCGAAAAATGCCAGTTGAAGCTGTTCCGCCGGCAACGCCTGGAACGCCGCCCACTCACGCGGCGCACAGACTCTTTCGAGGATCGCCGCATGGCTCACAGTTCGATCCAGCCGTTCCAAATCCACGCCCACTTCACGGCGGGCCACGGCGTACAGCGCCTGACCGCCGCTGTGCGAAAGATTGAAATGCAGGCCGGTTTTCGCATCCACACCGGCCAGCGCCGGCTTGCCATGCGCGCCCTGCTCGAAACGCAACGCTGCCGCTGGCTGGTTCAAATACGCGCCCAACAGTTCCCGCAACAAACCACGCCCGGCGATAAACCGATCCCGGTGTTCGGGAAAGCGGAATCGCGCCGCCCGTTCCCGTTCATCCACGGTCAGCGTCGCCGCCAGTTCCGCCAGCGGTTTGGGCGGCTGATCCAAATCCGCCAGCCACAAGTGAATCTCGTCATCGGCCAGAGGGAGGCGCTGAGGCGCTGAGGGGTAAAGTTTTTCATCTGACCACTCGCCACTCGCCACTCGCCACTCGCCACTAACCATTCGCCAACAACCGCTGATACAGCGCCACCGCCGCATCCACCTTGGCGTCCCAGCCGTAGCGTTCCCGCGCCCGCCGCAAGCCTTCCTCGCCGCGCGCCCGCCAGGCATCGGGATGCGCCGCCACGTCTCGGAACACGTCCACCAAACCGCTGACCACGGCTTCCCGACCCGTATCCGGCAAGGCGCGGCCCACGTCATCGTCCACCACCTCCGCCGGTCCGCCGAACGCCACCGCTGTGACCGGCCGGGCGCAGGCCATCGCTTCCAGCAACACCGCGCCGCCCGATTCGCGCACCGAAGGCAGGCAGAACAGGTGCGCCTCGCGCATCCGCGCCGCCACTTCTGCTTGCGGCAGCGCACCGACGCTGAACTTCACCTGCTCGTTCAAACCACGCGCCTGGACTTCCGCCCGTAATTCCGCTTCCAGCGGTCCCTCGCCGACCAGGGTCAGCACGACGGGCAACTCATTTTTGATCCGCGCCACCGCTTCCAGCAGCATCGAAACGCCCTTGAATGGCACCAAGCGTCCCACGAACACCAGGTGCAGCGGTCGAGCGGGTCCCGGCGGTTTCGGCCAGGGGCCGGGCGAGAACACGTCCAAGTCCACGCCGTTTTCCAGCATGGGCACACAGCGGGCGCGATGGCGCGGCGCAATGCTCTCCACCGTCGCCCGGGTTGCAGTCAGAATCGCTGCCGCCCCCCGGCTGGAACCGGCCAGCAGATCCACCAGTCCGCCCAGCTTGCGCACCGGATACACCCAGGCCGCATCGGCCCGCATGATGTCGGGGAAATGCGCCGGATTGCCCAGACCGCCGTTCCACGGCCCCAGCACTACGGGCCGCCCCAGCTTGTGCAGGCGGGTCGCCGCCATCGGGGAAACCGGCGTCACCGCATGAACGATGTCCCAGTCCGTGCCCGTTGCCCGCCGCCGGCGCAATTCCTTGAGCGCCGCCGCATCGTAGACATAGAAATCCGCCGAGGAGACGAGAAACACTGCGTGCTGGCTCTGGCCGAACAGCCGCGCCGCCAGCCGGTACAGCGGCCCGGCGAACCATTCGGTATCCACGTAAATCACTTCCGACCCCGGCAGCGGCGCACCCGCTCCGGTCAGCGCCTCGCGGTTGCGAACGTGGGTGACCAGCGTCACTGGCAGCCGCCGGGCCAGCCGGGAATACCAGTGCCAGCCGATCTGCGACACCGAACCCATCCCCGGCCCGCATTGATACGCCGACAGCAGGAGTCGGGGCTTGTTCTCGCTCATCGTTTTGCTCCCACAACAGAAACGCTCATGCGCGATCCGGGTTGTTTCCCTACACTACCGCCACGCCACTCACGGAGCGTTCCCATGAGCCATGTCATTGAAATCAAGGTCCGGGGCTACCACCTCGACCTGTTCCGCCACGTCAATAACGCCCGCTATCTGGAATTTCTGGAGGAAGCCCGCTGGAGCTTTCTGGAAGTCACCGACAATCTCGCCATTCTGGATCAACACGGCTATGCGTTCGCCGTGGTCAACATCAACATCAATTACCGCCGCGCCGCCTACATGGGCGAAATCCTGCGCATCACCACCTCCATGAAGTCCATTGGCGCCCGCCGGTGCGTGATGCACCAGCTCATCACGCTCAAGGATAGCGATACCACCATCGCCGACGCCGATGTCACCTTCGTCATCGTGGATACTCAGGCTGAAAAAGCGGTCAGGCTCGAAGGCGAGCTGCGAACGAGTATGGAGCGGATGGCGGGTTAGCCACCCTCGCTCAACGGCAGAGCGGCTGATGGCCGCGTTTCCCAGCGCCAGGCGTGGGCGATGATGGTCGCCAGATCGGCGTAGCGCGGTTCCCAGCCCAGTTCCGCCCGCGCCCGCCGCGAGTCTGCCACCAAGCGCGCTGGATCGCCGGGCCGCCGTTCGCCATACTGCACCGGGATGCCCCGGCCGGTCACGGCGCGGGCGGTGTCGATCACTTCCCGCACCGAAAAGCCGTTGCCGTTGCCCAGGTTGTACGCCGCGCTGTCGCCGCCGGCCCACAGCCGTTGCAGCGCCAGCAGATGGACCTCGCACAGATCGGCGACGTGGATGTAGTCACGGATGCAG
>JAGTSD010000026.1 GCA_018262135.1 Pseudomonadota bacterium
GTTCTATACCTTCATCGGGGTGGGCGGGGTGCGGCTGATGTGCGCCTGGGATACCGAGGAGGCGACCGTGCGGGCCTTCGTCGCCGATGTCAAGGCGGCTCTGCGGGCGACCCGGTGAAGGCGGGAATCCGCGCCCGATCCGTTCAGCCGGGATCGAGCACGGGCACGGCCCGCCGCTCCCGGCGGGTCCGACCTACTTTCAGCCGGTCCTTGTACTGACTCAGCAGTTTCAGGGAATCCGCGACGTATTCCTCCGAGGACATCTCGGTGGCGGCGTAGCGGCGCAACAGGTCCAGCCACCGCTCATGGATGGCGCACGGGGCCGTCCGGCTGCCGCCGTCCAGGGGGCAATCGGGACAGCGCGCCTGGGCCTAGCGGCGGGCGTGCGTTTCGATCCATTCCAGCGCCCGCCCCTGCCGCTCCTCGGCGGGAAACGGCGCCACGTATTGTTCGATGGCCGCGATCTGCTCGAGCAGAAATTGCGCGTCGGACAAATCCAGATTTTGGGCCTCCCCCACAAAACGGGTGATGAGCGCCAGGGTTGGATCATCGGCGATGTACATGACTTTTCTTGCGGGGTGACCCTACCGAAAATGAATGGTAGGATCATAGCAAAAAATTGTGCAATGCACAAAATCGCCGTCACAAAATACCGCTGCGGCGGCAGACCCGCGAGCCAGGGCAGGGCGAACCGCCGGCTCCGGCGAGCCCGGCGGATGCGCCGGATTACCCCTTGCTCAGACCTTGATCGGCGTGACGATCATCTGGATTTCCCGCAGGTGCAAGCGGCGCTGCATGGCGATGGCGGTGTGGTTGTGCAGCCACGAGATCAGCCAGCTTTCGTTGTCGAATATCAGCTTGCTGCCCAGGCACACGCTGTTGGGATATTCGGACACGACCTTGACCACCAGCGTTTCCAGTTCGTCTTCGACGTCGGTGCCAAAGGCGGCGTAAGACGTCGCCGCCAGACCCACGCTGTGGCAGTAGTTGACGTAGTAGCGCAGCGAATTCTCGATCTGATATTGCAGCGAGCGCAGCGCGCCCTTGCCGCCGTAACTCTCCGCGTCCACTTCGCCGACGCTCAGGAAGATGAAATTCTTGAAATGGCCGGTGAACACATCGTTGAGCCACTTGAGCGTGTACATGCCAAGGCCGCGATTCTTGCCCACCAGGAAGATCGCGGTCGGCAGTTCCGGATTCAACGGGGGCTCGGGCAGGTCCTCGCCCCAGTCCGGTCGCGGCGCGTAGAGCGCGTCAATCGTGCGCAACTGCTGGCGAACCTGTTCGTAGTGACGCTTGACCAACGCGCAAACCCCAATGATCAGGCCGGTGATCAGGATGGTGAGCCAGCCGCCCTCGGTGAATTTCTCCACGATCGTCACGATCAGGATGCCGCCGGTGACCGTGAAGCCGAGCAGTGCCAGCGCCAGCCTTGATTTCCAGTTGTCCTCATCGTAACGGCTGACCCACCAGTGCCGGCACAGCCCCAGCAGCGACAGGGAAAAGGTGATGAATACGTTGATGCTGTACAGCACCACCAGCACCGATACGTTGCCTTCGGTCCACGCCAGGATGCCGAGCGCACCCAGCCCCATCAGGAGGATGCCGTTCTGGGTGACCAGGCGGCCGGACAGGTTGCGGAACTGGCGCGGCACCCAGGAATCCACCGCCATGTTCGCCAGCACCTTCGGCCCGCTCAGGAAACCGGTGTTGGCGGCGACGAACAGCAGCCCCGCTTCCAGCAGCAGTACGATGGCCAGCAGGCCATGATTCAGCACCGGATCGAGATTCCAGCTTCCGATGATGGCGTTGAAGGTCACCGCGTTCAGGGTTTGATGAGCGACCGGCTGGGCGCTCCAGAGCAGGTACAGCAGAATGACGCCGCCAGCGGTGAAACTCAGCGATCCGGCCATGTAGAGCATGGTGTACCGGCCGGTTCGGACCCGTGGCTCCGTCAGCAGGTTGACGTTGTTGGAAACCGCCTCCAGCCCGGTGTAGGTGCCGCCACCCAGCGAGTAGGCGCGCAGGAACAGCGAGACCGCGAATATCCAGCCCATCTGCTGGGTCAGTTGCTCAGTTTCGGTGATGGTGTCCGGGATCAGGTGGGGCAGGCCCTCGGCGTGAGCGATGACGCCGTAGATGATCAGGCCGGCGTGGGTCAGGAAGAAGCCGATGAAAATCGGCAACAGCACCCGGGTGGATTCCTTCAGCCCGCGCAGATTGAGCATGATCAGGAGGATGCCCAGCACGATCTCGGTTGCGAGCTTGTAGGGCTGGGCGCTGGGCGGCAGCAGGCTGAACAGCGCATCCACGCCGGCGGCGATGGAAATGGCGATGGTCAGCACGTAATCCACCAGCAGGGCCGAGCCGGACACCAGCCCGGCGCGCGGACCCAGCAACTGGGTGGCGACCTTGTAGCCGCCGCCGCCCGACGGGAACAACTCGATGACCTGGTTGTAGGACAGGGCGATGATGAAGACGGTCAGGAAGGTCGCGGCGGCCAGATAAAGACCGAAGTGGGTGTACTGGCCCAGGGCTACGAAGGCCTGCTCGGGACCGTAGCAGGCGGAAGACAGGCCATCCGCGCCGAGGCCGATCCAGGCCAGGAAGGCGACCATGGCGATGTTCTGGCGGGGTTCCGAATTGAACGGGTCGTGCGGTTTGCCAATGACCGCATCCCTGAGTTTGTCGGCGAATGGCATGGGGATTCTCATCATTATTTTTCGCCGGTTACTATCCCACAACCGGCGTTCCGCCGCTATTTGCAATCACCATTTCACCCGATCCAGCGGGTCGCTTCGACCGCCGGGACGGGATGGAACCGGCCTGGCTGGTGGTTGAGTCGGCCTCGACGTGGGACCGGCGGGCCGGCGCCGCGATGGAGAACCTCTGACTGGTTTCGACGCACGGAGGAGGGGGAGCGACCGGTCGGGTGTGGCGATGCGGTCGCTCGAATGGAGCGTGGAATTATTGGGTGGTGACGCGCAGACGGCGGACCGCCGCCAGCCACTCAAGAGCAAGCCGCTGCCGTTCCCGCTGCGGCCGAGCCTGGGCGGTCGCGGTGAAATAGGCGTGCATGGCGTCGAGGGCGGCCTGGGTCTGCGGCTGGGGCACACTATCGCGGGGTAACTGGATCATGGTCGTTTGCCTCGCTGGAACGTGAAAGTGAAATGGAGGGGGAGTCTTCAAACCCCCGGTGGGTTCGCGAGACCTCAGGCGTCCGTCTTGCCCGAGCGCGTCAGGAAGTCGCGAATGAAGCGCCGTACTTCCCGGGATGCCGTGGTGTCCATCTCCTGGCAGGCTTCGATGAAGGCATCGCGCAGCTTCGCCTCGATCCGGACCACCAGCTTGACTTCCTCATCCTTGTCGGATTTCTGTTTTTTACCTTTTCCCATGAGCGCTATCCGGGGTGTTGTATAGACTGAGGTAATACATAGTCTATATTATTGTTCCTGTCAACGACTGTAAAGCCTTCGGGAAGTTATCCACAAAAGCTGTGGATAACTTTCGCTGTAGGGCCGGGTGAGAGGAGGCGGAGCTTGAAAAATCGTGGAGTTGCTGATGGGACTGCAATTGAATAAAAAATGATCAATTCTTTTGTGCAGGTGCAACACTATTGTAGTTTTTTTAGTTATAAGTTGACTTTTTATAACATCATCTTAGAATTTAACCGGTCAGATTACCCCAATACCCTGTCGCCGGACCGACTGCCACCACATCGCCACCACCGAAATGGGCGACCGGTGCAAATTGCACTGTCCGGAGCGCGCGAGTTTTGGAGTACAGTATTGGGGCCGTGGGTGAGTAGTCTCCATGATGAGAAAGCCATGCTCTCCCCCGGGGCCGCCTTGCCCCGCCCAGAGTCCGGAGCGCGCTCGATGGATGACGCCCAAAACCCCATATTCGATCTCACTGATTTTCAAACCGCTGTCCAGCAACAGAAAACCGGCCTCGCACTCTCGGGCGGTGGTCTGCGCGCCTCCCTGTTCCATATCGGCGTGCTGGGCCGACTGGCGGAACTGGATCTGCTGCGCCACGTGGATGTGATCTCCACGGTATCGGGCGGTTCGATCATTGGTGCTTATTACTATCTCAAGGTTAAGGAACTGCTGGAAGGCCGGCGCGCCGACCGCTTGTCGCCCGGTCCGGCGGCCTATGTCCAACTGGTCGAGGAAATGGAGGGCGATTTTCTGCACGCTGTGCAGAAGAACCTGCGGATGCGCGCCTTCCTGGACCGGCGCAAAAACGCCCGCATGTTCCGCGAAAGCTACTCATCCACCGACCGCATGGCGGAACTTTACACCGAGTTGCTCTATGCGCCGGTGCAGGGCGCGACCGGCATTTTTCTCAAGGATTTGCCGATTAATGCCACGGCTCTTCCTGTTTCGGCGGAGGGGCTTCCCTCCAAGGTCCCTACGCTGATCCTGAACGCCACCGCTCTGAACACCGGTCACTTGTGGCAATTCACCGGCGCCTTCGTAGGGGAGGCCGTGTCCCGGTACGACAGACCCGCCCAGCAGATGCCGGTCATGCCCAAACTGTATTTCGGCAGCCCGGAGCTGACGCCCTCGCAGCACTACAACCTGGACCACCTCACCCTGGGACAGGCGGTGGCTGCTTCCTGTTGCGTGCCCGGTCTATTCGAACCGCTGTGCCTGAGCGGCCTGTACAAAACCGATGCCGGCGAGGATATCGCCATCCGGCTGGTGGATGGCGGCGTGTTCGACAATCAGGGGCTGGTTTCGCTGTTCGCCGAAGGCTGCACGCAGATCCTGTGCAGCGACGCCTCGGATTTGCTGAAACACGTGCGGGACCCTTCCATCCGGCTGATCAACGTCGCCATCCGGGCCAACGAAATCATGATGGATCGGATTCGCAATACGATTCTGGACGATCTTTTCGCCCGCCCCCCGCAAACCCATGCCTTTTTTCACCTGGGCGCCACAGCCGGCCCTCAAACGTTCCCCGACGATGCCCCGCAACTGCTGTACGCGCTCTCGCACATTCGCACCGATCTGGATTCCTTCACCGACCAGGAAGCCGCTGCCTTGATGTATTACGGCTACGGGCTGGTTGGCGAGCGATGGCCTGGTTCCGAGGCTGCCGGGACCGACTGGCAGTTTCTGCGGATTCGGGACATGCTGGGGGACGAAACCCAGCGCCAGATTCTGCTCCAGCAGCTTGGGGTCGGTTCCAAGCAATTGTTCAAGGTGTTCTTTTTAGGGAAACCCCAGCCCTACCTCATCGTGCTGGCCGCCCTGATGGTGCCCGTGGGCGCCACGGGGTTTGTGTTGTCGCTGCTGCCCTGGTGGGTATCGGGCCTGCTGGCCCTGGGGTTGCTCAGCGTCGTGGCCTACAGCCAGAATGCCCGGATCAACCAGTACCTCGACCGCGTGGAACGGTTGCGCCGCGCCCGCAGGCGGCTGGCCAGGGCCATGACGCCGCTGGGCATTCCCACGCTGCTGGGATTGCTCGTGGCGATGGCGGCCTGGGTCCATCTCAAAAGCTTCGACCGGCTGTTCCTGCGCTATGGCCAGATCGGCCGTCGCATTTCCCCGACCGTTAACCGATAACGCCAGGTGGCTCCCAACCATGCCTGAACCTGTCCAACGCTCCTTCATCCTGGTGGTCGCCACGATCATTTTGGTCGCCTTGCTGGCGCTGTCGGGCATTCAGCCCTTTGATCGCACGACGTGGGTGCTGGAGGTATTTCCGGTCGTGATCGCCCTGCCGATCCTTTGGGCGACGCATCAGCGCTTCCCGTTGACCGATCTGCTCTACCTTTGCATCCTGGTTCATGGCATCGTGCTGATCGTCGGAGGGGCGTACACCTATGCCAGGGTGCCGTTCGGGTTTTATCTCGCCGACCTCCTGAACCTCAGTCGCAACCCCTACGACAAGATCGGGCACTTCATGCAGGGATTTGTCCCCGCGCTGGTCGCCCGCGAGATCCTCCTGCGCGGTCAATATGTCCGGGGCCGGAAGATGCTGGCCTTCATCATCGTTTGCATCGTTCTGGCCATCAGCGCTACGTATGAACTCATCGAGTGGGCCGCCGCGCTGGCCCTCGGGCAGGGCGCCGATGAATTCCTCGGCACGCAAGGGGACCCGTGGGACACGCAATCGGACATGTTTTTTGCGCTGCTCGGCGCGGTTACCGCATTGCTCTCCCTGTCCGCTCTCCATGATCGGCGATTAAAGGCCCTGCCGGGCCGGGACATCGCAAGCTAATACCGTTTTCCAACGAGCCCCGCGCCTGAACCCTGGCTAGCGGTCCCAGAGTACGTCGCATCGCGCGGCGGCGGCGGCCGTCAGCAGTTCGATCAAAGGCAGGGCTCGATGCGCCAGGGAAACCGGGGGCTCGGTTTCCTTGTCCTCCTCCTCCTCCTCTTCGTCGTCGCGGTCTTTTTTTTCCTGCTCCGGGACCGCCGCTGGTTGTGCTGCGATGGCCTTTTTCAGGCGATCCAGGGCCTCGGGTATGTCTTCGGCCAGCAGGGCGCCCGGCACGGTGCCGCTGTGGCCCATCAGTTTGAGCAATTGGACTGCGATGTCGCCGAACATCATGATGTCGGCATAGGCCGGGGTGCGAAAGGTAACGAGCATTGCGACCTCCTCGGGGGCGTAGGTTTCATTTGAGGGGCAACCCAGGCCTTTACCCAGAGCTGCCACCGTGATTCCGGTTGGTTTGGGATGAAAAAAGGGGGGCAGGCCCTTTTCCCTTCTGATGGTATCAAACTGGGAAGCGGTAAAGAGGAATGCCACGGCCGGCATCACCGGGGCAGCGGCGACAAGCTTGCCGTCAAGCTGCCGGCAAACCCTTTGGTCGTCTCAGGCATTCGACCGGTCCAGCCAGGCGGCGGCGAAATCCTCCGCCGGCAGGGGCTGGTCGAACAGATAGCCCTGAGCCAGGTCGCAGCCCTGCTCCAGCAGAACGCGGCGCTGCTCCTCGGTCTCCACCCCCTCGGCCACCACCGCCAGTTCCAGATGATGGCCGAGAGCGACGATGGTAGCGGAGAGGATGCGATCGTCGGGGTCGGTCACCAGGTCGCGCACGAAGCTCTGGTCGATCTTCAGGGCGGTTAGCGGCAGGCGCTTGAGGTAGCTCAGGCTGGAGTAGCCGGTGCCAAAATCGTCCAGGGCCAGGCTCACCCCGAGCCGTTTCAGTTGGTTCAGCGTCCCGGCCGTGTCCGCGCTGGCTTCGAGCAGGGCCGATTCGGTCAGTTCCAGTTCCAGGGCCTGGGCCGGCAGGCCGTAGCTCTCGAGTACCCCGCCGATCCGGTCGGCCAAACCCGGCAGGCGGAAATGACGGGCGGCCAGGTTGATCGCCACCGTCAGCGGCGGCCGCCCGGCCCGGCGCCAGGCGGCCAGTTGCCGGCAGATTTCTACCAGCATCCAGTCGCCGAGGGCGACGATCAGGTCGCTGGCCTCCGCCATCGGCACGAACTGCCCCGGCGAGATCAGCCCGCGCTCCGGATGCTGCCAGCGTACCAGAGCCTCGGCCCCGACCAGGGCGCCGTCGGCCAGCCGCACCTTGGGCTGGTAATAGGCGCGCAGTTGCCCGGCCATGAGGGCTTGGCGCAGCTCCGCTTCCAGCACCATCCGCGCCAGGGTGGCGGCGTTCATCGCCCGGTCGTAAAACACCCGGGTATTGCGACCGTCCTGCTTGGCCCGGTACAGGGCGGTGTCGGCGTTCTTCAGCAGGTCGGCAAAGTCGGCGCCGTCATGGGGATAGAGGGCGATGCCGATCGAGACGGTCGCGTTCAGGTGGTGGCCGGCGATCTCGAACGGCTGGCGGAAGGCGGCCAGCACCTTTTCCGCCACCCGCAGTGCGCCCTCCTGCCCGGCTTCCGGCAACAGCAGCACGAACTCGTCGCCGCCCAGCCGGCACACCGTATCCTCCGCCCGGACCAGCTCCTGAAGTCGGTCCGCTACCTGCACCAGCAGAGCATCGCCCGCAGCGTGACCCAGCGAATCGTTGACCTCCTTGAACCGGTCCAGGTCGAGAAACAGCACCGCCAGGGCCGTACCGCGCCGCGCCGCCAGCGCCATCGCCAGTTCTGCCCGCTGGGCGAGCAACCCCCGATTGGGCAGATCGGTCAGGGTGTCGTAGTAGGCCAGGCGCTCGATGCGCCGCTCGGCGGCCTTCAGAGCGGTGATGTCGGTAGCGATGCCGACGTAGTGGGTGATCCGGCCCTCCGCATCGCGCACCGCGCCCAGGCTGGCCAGCGCGGCGCGGCGTTCGCCACCCCTCCGCCGGACCCAGAATTCGCCCTGCCATACGCCTTCGCGCCAGGCGGTCTCCCACAGATCTTGGAAATAGGCTTCCGGCTGGCGGTCGGCCCACAGCAGGCGCGGGCTGCGCCCCTGTACCTCGGCTTCAGCATAGCCGGAGAGCGTGGTGAAAGCCGGGTTGGTGGCCATAATTCTCCCGTTGGGGTCGGTGACCACGATGGCGTCCCGCGCCGCCTCGAACACCGCCGCCGCCAGCCGCTGGCGTGCTTCCGCCTGCAGCCGCACGCAGGCGTGGCCGATGGCGGCCGCGGCGGTGCGCAGAATGTTTTCCTCGACCGGGGTCCAGACCCGGTCGGTATAGCAGTCGTCGAAGCCGATGAATCCCCAGAACCGGTCGTCGAGCGGGATCGGCAGCACCAGAATCGAGCGGATCCCCAGCGGTTCGAGGTGCGCCTGTTCCGCCTCGGGAAACTCCCGCACCGGGCCCCCGATGGCCTCGCCGGCGGCCAGGGTGGAATACCAGCGGGGAAAGCAGGTGTCGTAGGAGAGATTTTGCGCTTTGGGGTTGTCGAGCTGCGGGATGGCGGTGTCAACGCACCATTCGTACCGCTGGCTCGCCAGCAGCGCGCCGGTGGCAGGGTCGGTATGGTTCTCGAAGATGTACGCCCGGTCGGCCACCACCGCCTGGCCCAGCGTCGCCAGCGCCGCGCCGACGGTTTGGTCCAGGTCGCGCCCCGACAACAACAGTGTCATGGCGTCGGCCGTGGCCCGCAACAGGTGATCGCGCTGGCGCAGATTGGCCTCGGCCTGCTGGCGTTCGGTCACATCCTGCATGATGAACAACACGGTCGGTTCATCCTCGACGGTGAGGAGGCGGGCGGAATACCGGCCGGCGCGCACGGCGCCGTCCTTGCGCTGGAAGGTAAAATCGCGGTACAGCACTTCGCCGTGCAGGCGCAGGTCGCTCACCATCCAGTCCCGGTCAGCCAGGTCGGCCCACAGCCCCAACTCCACCGCGAAGCGGCCGACCGCTTCCACCCGCGAATAGCCGGTGACAACCTCGAAGCCGGGGTTGACGTCCAGTAGCAGTCCGTCCCGCTCACGCGAGATCAACACCACGTCCGGCGTGGTGAAGAAAATCTTGGCGAATTTCTCCTCGGATCGGCGGAGCTGGCGCTCAGCGCGCTGGCGGTCGGTGATGTCGGTGAAAGCCACAGCGAGGGTGGCCGGTGCGGTCTGGAACGCCACGACTTCAAAGCTACCAGCGATTTGGTGATCCCGGTACTCCACGACCTCGCAATGGTGGATTCCGCCGTCGCGCGCCAGCCGGCGGTAAGCGGCCGGAACCCCAATGGGAACCAGCGCCGGGAAAACCTCCTCCAGGGGTTTGCTGACGCGGTTCGCATGCGCGAATTTCAGGATCGTGTCCGCCGCGGGATTGGCGCCCTCGAAGATCAGCCGGTCATCCGCCGCCAGCCGGTAAAAATGGAAGCCGAAGGGTGCGTGGTTCACCACGCGGCGAAACCGCTCCTCGCTCGCTTGCAATTCGGTCGTGCGCGTGACGGCCAGGGTTTCCGCCTGCTGCCGCCGGGCGACCAGCGCGAACAGATACAGCGCCAGCAGCAGCGTGATCCCGCCGCCCACCAGTTGGACCGCGAAGTCATCCGGAGCCAGCAGGCCCCGCCGGCGCAGGTCCCAGCCCAGGCCGGCGGTCAGGGTCAGACCGATCAGGACCGCCACGGTGGCGGTGCTCCAGGCCGCCGCCATGGCCCCCGTCCCACCCTGCCGAAGCCGGTTCGACCAGACGGCCTGGCCCAACACCAGCAGCAGGGCACCCAAGCCCAGGGCGCCCATCAGGGCGCGGCTGGTCTGTCGCGCCGTCGCTGAAATCACCTGCCGGACGGGGGTGCGCACCAGGGCCACCGGCTGGCCAGTCAAATCCGGGAGCACGGTGTACACAAACCCGGTCCCGGCTGATCCCGGCCGCAGTTCGGATTCGCCCGCGCGCAGGGTGGTCAGGGCGTAACGTTCCTCCGGCGCCAGGCGGGGATCGCCGGCGGGCAGCAGGTCGAAGGCGACCTGGGTCTGTTCGGCCAGCGCCCGCCGCAGCGGTTCGTCCAGAAACCGGCCAAAGGCCAGCAGGCCACGCGCCGGTCCCGACCCCTGTGTGGTCAGGATGGGACGGACCGCCAGCAGGAGCAGGCCATGCTCGGTCAGCAGCAGGCCGGCGCGCGCCTGTTCCCGTTCCAGCCCGGGCTAGAGCGCGGCCCAGATCGCCGGTGACTCGCCTGCGAATACTGCCGGAAGTACAGCCCCGCCCAGGCTGGAATCGTAGCCGCCGCCGTACAGCCGCCGTCCCTGCCGGTCGAAAATGACGCACAGATTGACCTGGGTACTTCTTTCCAGCACGCCCCAGTCGCCGAGATTGGACTGGATAAAGGCCGGATCACGGGTCTCGGCGAAGGCGTAGGCGTCATCCCATTCGGCCCAGTCGCCCAGTTTCTGGTCCAGTTGCCGCAGTTCGCTCTGGATGGCTGCCTGCGCCCGGGCGCCATCCTCCAGGGCCTGGGCCTGCTCCAGTTCGACGAAGGCGGGCTGGACAATCGTGTGATTCACGCCCCAGATCATCAGCAGCACGGCGGCAAAACCGACGATGACGATCAGGATGGCGCGAAGGTTCGCGCTCATGGCTGGAATCCTTGGAGGTTGCTCGCCGGCTTCATCATGCGGTCCTGGCTTGGAGGGTGTAAATCTGAAACGAATTCCTTCCCGTCTGCCTTGGGAATTCCACACTCGAACACAATAGAATTCTCCATGCGCCACATCGCATCGGGCAGGGAATTTGAACGGTTGACTAATGAGCCTTTTGCAAAATTATTTTTCAGCATCTTTAAAATATAATTTTTACCCAGTTTTATACCTAAAAATTAAGTTTAAACCGGGTTTTTTCAATTTTTATGTTGGTAAAGCTAAAATAGTGAACTTATGGGTCCATTTTGGACATACCTCA
>JAGTSD010000215.1 GCA_018262135.1 Pseudomonadota bacterium
CATTTTCACCGACACCGAGACCTCCAACTGGGCTTGGGACCCGGTGGCGAAACAATACTACTGGCACCGGTTTTTCTCGCACCAGCCGGATTTGAACCACAACAATCCGGCGGTAGTGAAGGCCGTGATCAAGGTCATGCGGTTCTGGCTGGATTTGGGGGTGGACGGATTGCGGCTGGACGCCATTCCCTATTTGTGCGTGCGCGAGGGTACCCCCAACGAGAACCTGCTCGAAACCCACTCGGTGATCAAACGGATGCGCGCCGTGGTGGACGCCCATTACCACGGTCGCCTGTTCCTGGCCGAGGCCAATCAGTGGCCGGAAGACGTGCGCGACTATTTCGGCGACGGCGACGAATGCCACATGGCCTACCATTTTCCGCTGATGCCGCGCATGTTCATGGCCATTGCCCAGGAAGATCGCTATCCCATCGTTGATATTCTCGAGCAGACGCCGGACATTCCCGAAACCTGTCAATGGGCGATCTTTCTGCGCAACCACGACGAACTGACCCTGGAGATGGTCACCGACCGGGAGCGGGACTACATGTACCGCACCTATGCCGCCGATCCGCGGATGCGGGTGAACGTCGGCATTCGCCGCCGGCTGGCGCCGCTGCTGGACAACGACTCCAGCAAGATCAAGCTGATGAAGAGCCTGTTGTTCTCGATGCCCGGCACCCCGATCATCTACTACGGCGACGAGATCGGCATGGGCGACAACATCTATCTCGGCGACCGCAACGGCGTGCGCACCCCGATGCAGTGGAGTCCCGACCGCAACGCCGGCTTCTCCAGGACCGATCCACAGCGCCTGTACCTGCCGCCGATCATGGATCCGATCTATGGCTATCAGGCGGTCAACGTCGAAGCCCAGCAGCGCGAGCCGGCTTCCCTGCTGAACTGGATGAAGCGGATGATCGCGGTACGCCGGTCCTGTCGGGCGTTCGGGCGCGGTCGGCTGGACCTGCTGAGGCCCGGCAACCGCAAGATTCTGGCTTACGTCCGCACTTACACCGACGAGGTCGTGCTGTGCGTGGCCAACCTGTCGCGCTCGGCGCAGCCGGTGGAACTCGATCTCAAGCCGTACAAGGGCCTGGTTCCGGTGGAAATGCTCGGCCAGACGGCGTTTCCGCCGATCAGCGAGGCGCCGTATCTGCTCACTCTGCCCCGCCACGGGTTTTACTGGTTCCGACTCACCCAGGCCGCGCCGCCCGTCTGGCACGAAGAGGCGCTGCCGGGCCTGGAATTGCGGGTGCTGGTTCTGTTTCAGGGCTGGAAGAGCTTCTTCCCCGACCAGGTCGAGCCGGGGCGGCGCGCGCTGGCGGCGGCCCTGCACGAGCGGCTGGTCCGGCAGGTCTTGCCGGAGTTCCTGCCGACCCAGCGCTGGTTCGCCGGCAAGGGCGGGCGCATCGAAAAGGTCGAGTTCGAGAAGTACGATCTCTGGCCCGACCACCACGACTGGCTGCTGGCGCGGATCCGGGTCTGGCTGGTCGGTCGGTCGGAACCGCAGGACTACGGCTTGCCGCTGGCGCTGGCTTGGGGGGACGACAACGACGAAAAACTCCGGTCGCTGTGGCCCTACGCGCTGGCCAAGGTGCGGGTCCGCGCCCGGATGGGTCTGTTGTACGGCGCTTTCGCCGACGAGCAGTTCTGTCAATACCTGGTCGGCATGATCGGGCGCGGCGCCCAACTGCCGCTGGGTCCGGGCTGGCTGCGATTCTCCGCCACCCCACGGTTCGCCGAACTGGCCGGCGACGCCCCGGAAGCGCTGCCGGCCAGGCGGCTGGCGCTGGACAGCAGCAACACTACCATCACCTTCGGCGACCGGCTGCTGATGAAAGCCTATCGCCGCATGCAGCCGGGCATCAACCCCGAACTGGAAATGGGCCGGTTCCTGACGGAAATCGCCTTTCCCAACATTGCCCCGCTGGCTGGTGCGCTCGAATATGAAGGGGAGGGCGGCGAGCGCACGACGCTGTTGCTGTTGCAGGGGTTCGTACCCAATCAGGGCGATGCGTGGAGCTTTACCCTGGATTATCTGAAACGGTTTTTGACGGACTGCGTCGAGCAACCCAACCTGATTCAAAAGGCCGGTAGCGATGCGCACGCGGTGTATCTGCTGTTTGCCGGCACCCTGGGCCGGCGCACCGGGGAATTGCACCGGGCGCTGGCGCAGAGGACCGGCGACCCGGCCTTCGATCCCGAACCGATCACGGCGGACGACCTGACCCAGTGGGTCGAACGCATTCGCGGCGAGGCGAGCGCCACGCTCGACGTCCTGGAACGGGCGCGGCGGCGGTTGGCGGAACCGGCCCGGACGTTGGCGGAGCATCTGCTTGACGCCCGCACCGCGTTGATGGCGCAGCTCGAACCGCTGGACGCGACCGCCGCATGGGCCATGAAGACCCGTTACCACGGCGACTATCACCTCGGCCAGGTGCTGGTGGCCAGGAACGACGTCATCATCATTGATTTCGAGGGCGAACCCTCGCGGTCGCTGGCGGAGCGGCGCGGCAAGCATTCGCCGTTGCGCGACCTGGTGGGCATGTTGCGTTCCTTCAACTACGCCGCCCATGCCGCCCTGCGCCAGGCTACCGCCGATGGCACCGGTGACTGGGCGGCCTTTCTGCCGCAGCTCGGCGACTGGGAACGACAAAGCCGGGCCGCGTTTCTGGAGGGTTATGTCGTGGCTGCCGGCGACAGTCCGGGGTATCCCGCCGATCCCGCTCAGGCGAAGGCGCTCCTGGAACTGTTCACCCTGGAGAAGGCGTGCTACGAACTACGCTACGAACTGGACAACCGCCCCGACTGGGTAGAGATCCCGCTCGGCGGACTGCGCGACCTGTTATCGTTACCCGATGCTCCCTAACCGGACCGGCGTTAAACTTTGGACTGGATTGCGCCCATCTGACTGAGGACTCTCGCTATGCCGCCCACCCGCCGCAAACTGCCGATTGGCGTGCAGACCTTCGCGCAAATCGTCAGCGAGGATTACTACTATGTGGATAAAACGCCGTTCGCCCATCGTCTGATCGAAAGCGGCAAGTACTACTTTCTCTCCCGCCCCCGCCGGTTTGGCAAGAGCCTCTTTCTCGACACCCTGAAGGAACTGTTTGAGGGTCACGAGCCGCTGTTCCGGGGATTGTTTATCCACGACCGCTGGGACTGGTCAACCGTGTATCCGGTGATCCGGCTGAGCTTCGGCGGCGGGGTGTTAAAGTCCCTGCAACACCTGCACGAGACGCTGCACCGCCAATTCGACGAGCACGAACGGCGGCATGGGCTGCCGGTCCGCTATCCTGATCCGCGCAGCCGCTTTTACGACCTCATCGCCCGTCGGTGCGAGCAGACCGGCCAGCGGGTGGTGGTGCTGGTGGATGAATACGACAAGCCGATCCTCGACAACCTGACCGACCCGGAGACAGCTCTGGCGCTGCGGGAGGGCTTGAAAGACCTGTACAGCGTGATCAAGGAATCCGATGCCTCGATCCGCTTCGTGTTTCTCACCGGCGTGTCCAAATTCAGCAAGGTCAGTCTGTTTTCCGGGCTGAACAATCTCAACGACATCACGGTGGAGGCGCCCTACTCGGCGATTTGCGGCTACACCGAAGCCGACGTGGACACCGTGTTCGCCCCGGAACTGGAGGGGCTGGATCGGGAAGCCATCCGCCGCTGGTACAACGGCTATAACTGGACCGGCGAAGCCGTCTATAACCCCTTTGATCTGCTGCTGCTGTTTGACAAGCGCCAATTCCGCCCCTGGTGGTTCGAGACCGGCACGCCCACGTTTCTGATCAAGCTGCTGGCCGAGCGCGGGTTCTTTACCCCGAATCTGGCCCGGTTGCGCACCGGCATGGAACTGCTCTCCACCTTTGACGTGGAACGCATCGCTACCGAAGCGCTGCTGTTCCAGACCGGCTATCTAACTATCCACAAGGCCGAGGAGCCGATTCTGGGACACTGGATTTACACCCTCGGCTATCCCAACCACGAAGTCGAATCGAGCCTCAACGCCAGCCTGCTGTCGGTTTATACCGACGATCCCAGCCGCAGTTTCGCCCATCGCCTGCGCCTGCTGGACTTGTTGCTGGCCCACGATTTGCCGGGCTTGAAAGACCTGTTTCAGGCGTTTTTCGCCACCATCCCGCACCAGTGGTACGACAATA
>JAGTSD010000216.1 GCA_018262135.1 Pseudomonadota bacterium
TCTGGGTATGGATAACCCATCCATCCTGCTGGTCATGCCTTGAATCCGACTCTGTAGGGCGGCCTCTGGCGCCGTTGGCGGTTTTATGAAATATTCGGGCTACCAATCATCCACCCAAGACAGGTTTTTTCCTATCACCACTCCAAAAATTTCAGGCATAACCTGGGAGCTTGTGGTTAACCGGTAGCCACCTCAAGGCTTGCGCCGCAACAGCACGTAAATCGCCCCCGTGCCGCCATCTACCGGCCGGGCCGAGCAGAACGCCAGCACCTCGTCGCGCTGGCGCAGCCAGTGGTTGATCTTTTGTTTGAGCACCGGCCCCCGGTGATGGGATCCCTTCCCCTTGCCATGCACGATCCGCACGCAACCCAGACTGTCGCGACAGGCGCGGCGCAGGAACTCCGCTAGGGCTTCCCGGGCCATCATCACCGTCATCCCGTGCAAATCCAGCGCCGCCCCGACCTGAAACTGACCGCGTCGCAGCTTGCGCAACACCGCCTGCTGAACCCCTTCCCGGCGGTAGTACAATTCCTCGCCGGTATCCAGCTCCGCCGGTTCGAAGTAGTTCGACATCATATCGGCCAGCACCTGCCGCTCGTCGGCCTCGGTGAAACGGGGAATCGGGGCTGGACGGAGGGGAATCGGTTCGATCCGGTCGCAGCGCATCCGCTTGACTGGGCCAACGGCCTGACGAAACAGAACCTGGTCCTGCGGGTCAAGGATGAAGGGCTTGGTCATGGGCGCCTCGGTGAGAACGCGGCAGGCGTCCGGCCAGGACGGTGAAGGAGACTGTCATTTTAACTTCAGCGCCGCCGGATACCATACCGATCCCTGTCGGCCGCACGGGAGGAAAGCCCAAGCATGCACATTCTGGTCAGCAACGACGATGGTTATCTGGCGCCCGGCCTGCTGCGGCTGGTCGCCGCCCTGCGCGAACTGGCGGAGATCACGGTGGTCGCCCCCGACCGCGACCGCAGCGGCGCCAGCAACTCGTTGAGCCTCAAGAATCCACTCTACGTCACCCACCACGACAACGGCTTCTACAGCGTTGAAGGTACCCCCACCGACTGCGTCCACGTCGCCATCACCGGCCTGCTCGACCGGGAGCCGGACATGGTGGTATCGGGCATCAACAGCGGCGCCAACCTGGGCGACGACGTGATCTATTCCGGCACGGTGGCGGCGGCGATGGAAGGCCGTTTTCTGGGCCTGCCCGCGATCGCGATTTCCCAGACTGCGCTCCGGCCTGCCCATTGGGATACCGCCGCCCGTGTCGCCGTCTGGCTGGTGCGACGACTGCAGGAACGGCCGCTGCCGCCCGATACCATTCTCAACGTCAATGTCCCCGACCTGCCTTGGGAAGAGCTGGCCGGATTTCAGGCCACCCGGCTCGGCCAGCGCCACAAATCCGAACCGGTCATCAAGAGCAGCGACCCGCGCGGCCGGACGATCTACTGGGTCGGGCCATCCGGTCCCGAGCAGGACGCTGGCCCTGGCACTGATTTTCATGCCGTGCGTGCCCGCCAGGTGTCCATCACGCCGTTACAGGTGGACTTGACCCGCCACGGCGCACTCGGCTCCCTCACGGAATGGCTAAGCAGTATGTAACTTTAATAATCCAACAAAAGCGTTGCTTTCGTTTGTAATTGACAGGCACAATGCCAGTGGACGAAAGGGCCAGAAAAAGCTTATCATCATCAAACGCTTGGAAAGCGGAGCCAGGGAAGGGCGATTCCGTGATTCCAGCAGCGGTGCAAACGGGCGGGTGATCCTCACGGAATACCTCCCGCAACGAGCGCCGATCCCCGACAAAACCAATAAAAGACGCCGCTGGCCCGAGCCCGAGCGTCAACACGAAGATCCACCAAGCGAAGCGCCATAAGGAGGTCATCAATGTCCCGACGGGTTGCCGTCTGTCTGGAAGTAGTGGTGTGCGAGGACGAATTGCGCATGGACGATCCTCTGCTGGATGAAGACAAGCAGGAGGAGGTCGAGGACGAAGCGGTTGCGGAAGTGGGGTTGGAATCACTGGAAGTCTCCTGGCCGGCGCCGGTGGCGGCCAGTCGGGAGTTCACCCCGGAGGAATTGGACGCCACTCGCATGTACCTGAGCGAAATTGGCTTTTCTCCGCTGCTGACCGCCCGGGAAGAAATCTACTACGCGCGTCGGACCCTCGAGGGCGACGCCAGCGCCCGTAACCGGATGGTTGAGAGCAATCTTCGCCTGGTGGTGAAGATCGCCCGCCGCTACATGAACCGGGGTCTGAGCCTGCTCGACCTGATCGAGGAAGGCAATCTGGGGCTGATTCACGCGGTCGAGAAATTCGATCCGGAACGTGGCTTCCGGTTTTCGACCTACGCTACCTGGTGGATTCGGCAGACCATCGAGCGGGCGCTGATGAATCAGACCCGCATCATCCGCCTGCCGATCCACATCATCAAGGAAATCAACGGCTATTTGCGAACCGCCCGGCAACTGGCGCAGACGCTGGACCACGAACCGACCGCCGAGGATATCGCCCAGGCGATGGGTAAATCGGTGAACGAGGTCAAGCGGATGCTGCAGCTCAACGAGCGGGTCGCTTCGGTGGATACCCCGATCGGCAAGGACGAGGATCGGTCGCTGCTGGACGCCATTCCCGATGAAAACAACCCCGACCCATCGCAATGGTTGCAGGATGCCGATCTCAACGACAAGCTGGAACTGTGGCTCGGCCAGTTGAACGACAAGCAGCGCATCGTGGTGGAGCGGCGGTTTGGCTTGGGCGGCCAGGAAAGGGCGACCCTGGAACAGGTCGGCAACGAAATCGGCGTAACCCGCGAGCGGGTGCGGCAGATTCAGATTGACGCCCTGCGCCGGCTGCGCCACATCCTGGAAAACGAAGGATTTTCCCGGGATTTTCTGTAAGCGGGGCTGGAGCTTGCCTCTCCCCCGAGCGGGAGGGGCGGCTCAATCGGCCAGCAACAACGCCGCCGCGACCCGGCGGCCTTCCAGCATGATGATGTTGTAGGTACGGCAGGCGGCGGCCGTATCCATGATTTCCACCCCCACGCCGTGCGCCAGCAGGGACCGGAGTAAAGACGGCCGTGGAAAGCGCTGGCGGCTGCCGGTACCCAGCAGCACGATTTCCGGTTCCAGGTCGGCGATCGCCTCGAAATGGGCTTCGACCAAATCGCCAAAAGTTTGCGGCAGCCAGTCGCTTACCAACCGTTCGGGCGTGACGATCAAACTCCGGCGGAATGCCTGTTGGCCGACCCGGACCCAGTCCGGGCCATAGCTGGTGATGGAATAATGGCTTGCATCGTTGTCCAGACTGAAACGCATGGCACTCTCTCGAAACGAACGGTAGTGATCGCGGGCAAACAAACTCATCCAGTATGATGTCCCCCTTCAGAGTCAGCAACGCCCGCAATGTTCCAACCCGTCGCGGGTCGTTTTTCCCCTCGCAACGCTGTCAAGACCGGAAGAGCACGCGATGACCGAAACCGCCCCCTACACCATCCATGCCCTGGAACTCGGGCGCTTGGGCAATTTTATCTACATCATCCACGACCATGCCACCGGCCGTGCGGCGGTGGTGGACCCGGCCTGGGACGTGCCGGCTATCCTGGCCCTGACCGAAGGGCACGGACTGCGCGTCACCGACATTCTGCTCACCCACAGCCATTTCGACCACATCAACGGGGTCGAGGCGCTGCAGGATGCCAGCGATGCGCAACTGCACCTGCTGCGGGCCGAGGCAGCGTTCTGGGATCGTTATACCGACCTGCCGACCCTGCACGATGGCGGCGACCATATCGAACTGGGCGAGACTGAAATCGAGATCTTGCACACCCCTGGCCATACTCCCGGTTCGGCCTGTTACCGGCTGGGCGATCAGGTTCTGACCGGCGACACCCTGTTCGTGTTCGGCTGCGGGCGCTGCGACCTGCGCGGCGGCGACCCCGAGCAGATGTACCAGAGCCTGCGCCGGCTGGGCAAGTGGTTGCCGGACGGCACGCTCATCCGCCCTGGCCACAACTACGGCATTACCCCGACCTCGACCATGGTCGAACAGCTCGCGGGTAACCCGTTCCTGCATTTCGACGACTGCGCCGGCTTCGTGGAGTACCGGATGCACCTGCACGACCGGGAAGAACCGTACCGGCCCGAACCGCGCCCGAAC
>JAGTSD010000027.1 GCA_018262135.1 Pseudomonadota bacterium
CGGCTCCAACTCGCACGGGACACCAGCGATGACGCCATCCTCGCCGCCCTGCTCGGTTTGACCGCGACTTCCTCTTCATCCGTTCGGTAACGCGACATGACAGACCAGACATCAGATAACAACGAAAACGCCAAAGCCGCATCGGCCGCCAAGGCCACGCCCGCGACCACTGCCCCTCTCGGCAAACCGCCTCAACCGGATACCGCACCTGCCAAGCCCTCTTTGCCTGCGGCGGCTGCGCCCGCGCCCCGGCCCAAGAGTGGCCGGGGACTGGCGGGACTGGCCATGCTCCTGGCCCTGGGCGCCGCGGGCGGCAGCGGCTATCTATGGTATCTCTGGCAACAGGATCAGGCCGCGCAGGCCAGCCGGCTGGAGCAGGCCATCAAACAGGCTATCGCCCAGCGCGATCCCGAATTTCAGGCCTTCAAAGCTCAGGTCCAGCAACTGCAAGGACTGAAAACCGGACTCGACCAGGCGCGCACCGACAATCAGACGCTCAAGGAGCAACAACTGGGCCTGACCGGCGACTTGCAGCCGTTGAAAAACGCGATGGAACTGCAAAAGGGCGAGAACGACATCATCAAGGGCGAGATGAAGCTGCTGCGGGAAAGCCACGACGCCCACAAGACCTCGGCGCAAAAGCAAAACGACGAACTCGGCGCACAGTTGAAGGACTATGAAAATCGCCTGGCGAAGCAAACCGAGCAGCTTCAGAACTTGAAGCTGGGTCTGAACGGCCTGACCGACCAACTGGAAATCGTCAAGACCCTGGTGGCCAAGGGTGGCGACGCGAACGCCTTCCCGTTGGCGGAAGTGGATTATTTGCTGCGGCTGGCCGATACCAAATTGAAGCTGGAGCGCAACGTCGCTGCCGCCCGGCTGGCGCTGGAGGTCGCCCAGCAGCGGCTCAAGGCGGTCAACGAAAGCGCCATGGCCCCGGTGCAGACGATGCTCGGCGAGGCTATCGCCAGCCTGCGCGGCGTCAAGTTGCCCGATTTTTCCGCACTGGCTCACAAAGTCGCGGAGATGCAGAAGGAAATCGGTGGTCTGCCCCTGCGGATCACCTCCGGGGTTCCCGACATCAAGAACCGGGTCAAGCCCGCCGCCACCGCCACCGTCAGCGCCGACGCCGACCGCTCCTGGTGGGAGCGCGGCAGCGAGGCGGTTTGGAATCAGTTCAAGGATATCGTCGTGATTCGCCGCATGCGCAGCGATGCGCCGCCCCTGATCGCGATGGAAGAAGAATTCTTCCTGCGCGAGAACCTGCGGCTGGAACTGGAGAGCCTGCGCACGGCGCTGCTGCGCGGCGACGCCGAGGCTTATCGGGACGCTTATGGCTTGCTCGACCGCTGGGTTCAGACCTATTTCGACACCGAGGACAAACAGGTCACCGCGTTCCTGGCCGAGCTGAAAGCGCTGCAAACCGTCGAGTTCAATCCCTACATCCCGGATTTGACCGGCCTCAACCAGGCGTTCGGTGAAGCCATGGCCCACCGCCAACCGATCCGCACCCTCGGTAAAACCCCGGCGGCGCCGGTCGAACCAGCGGCGGCGAGCGGGGGAGCGCAACCATGAAACTGTTGATTGGTGTCATCATTACCCTGTTCGCCTCGGTCTGGATGGCGTTGTCCCTTCGGCAAGATCCAGGCTATGCGATGTTCAGCATGGGCCAGTGGACTGTCGAAACCAGTTTCGCCTTCATGATCCTGGTTCTAATTGCTCTCTTCGTCGCGTTCTACGCCCTGGTTCGACTGGCCATGCGCCTGTGGCATACCCCCGGCCAGACCCTGGCGGCCCACCAGCGGCGGTTGCAACGCAAGGCGCGGCGGCTGTTCAATCTGGGCAGCCGGCAACTGGCGGCCGGGCAGTGGGCAGCGGCCGAGAAAACCCTGCTCAAGAGCGCCGCTCACAGCGAAACGCCCGCGCTGGACTATATGAGCGCAGCGCGGGCCACCCATCACCTGAACGAGGCGAAGTGGCGGCGCGACCTGCACCTGCGCAAGGCCGAGGAGTCGCCGGATGCCGACAAGCTGACGGTGCAACTGACCCGGGCGGAGTTCCTGCTGGACGATCAGCAAGCCGAGCAGGCGCGACCCCTGCTGGAATCGCTGCACGCGCTCAACCCGCGTCATCCAGGCGTGTTGCTGTGGCTGGCCCGCTGCTACCGGCAATCGGGCGCCTGGGATTCGTTGCGACAATTGCTGCCTGAATTGCAGAAAAAGAAGGTATTTGGTCCGGATTTGTTTGCCGAAATCGAGAGGGAGACCTACCACGCCCTGCTGCAAAACATCGCCGCCAGCGGCTCGCTGGAAAAACTTCGGGTGCTGTGGAAACAGACGCCAGCGACCCTGCGCGAGGGGAACGAGGCGCTGCTGGTGGATTATGCCACTGCCCTTTGCGAACTTGACGCCTTCGATGATGCCGAGGCCCTGCTGCGCGAGGCGATCAACCGCCGCTGGAACGACAAGCTGGTGGTGGGCTACGGGATGCTGGAACGCGGCAACGCCGCCGCACAACTGGCGGCAGCCGAGGGCTGGCTGGCGCAGCATGGCGACGATCCGTATCTGCTGCTGACGCTGGGCCGGCTGGCCAAGCGCTGCCAGCAGCCCGCCAAGGCGCGGGATTATCTGGAGCGCAGCATTCAGATCATGCCGATGCCGGACGCCTATCAGGAACTGGGCGAACTGCTGGAATCCCTGCACGAACTGACCCATGCCGGCCAGTGCTTCCGCGCCGGATTACGGTTGCTAGTCGGTAAGCCCCAGGAAAAACAGGGCGTTACCCTGCCTGCCGCCGAGGCGGCGCAGCAGTTGAAGGGACCCGGCTCGCCGCCATGACCACACCGATGCCCGCCGGCCTGCGAAGTTCCACCGGCGGGTTGTACGGCAACGGTGAGACGACCTGACCCGCTGGACCCGTTCCAAGCTGGTATGGGTGCAGGGCAAGCTGGCGCTCAAGGCCGAACTGAAGCGGACGGCGCGCGAGCGGGCTGTCGCCGTCTGATGTTCGGCTACGAGACTTGGGCTTCCGCTGGGGTTCCTGCGGTTGTCACGGCATCCTGTTTTTCAACTGGAAGCTGTTGCAGTTGCCCCTGCGGCTGATTGCGTGGTCGCGCACGAACTGACGCATCTCCTCGAACCGCGTCACACACGCCAGCCATTTGGAATATTCTGGACCGCGCCATGCCCGACTGGCGGGAACGGCGGGAACGGCAGGAACGGCGGGAAGAATGACGCGCGCAGGCCCGGGGCCTTTACTGGTGTCATGCGGGGATGAACGAAGATCAGGCGCCCCGGTTGCCGTAAATTCGCCCGACTGCCAGCGTAGCGTCAGCGTTTTTCTGTTTGGGAATGATCAGCTCCGCGCGGAAGCCGTGACTCACCAGCCGTTCGGCGCACGCCAGGGCGGCGGCTTCCGCCACGCCATAACAGCCGGTCTCCCGGAATACGACTGCAGATTTGCGGCTGAGCCGGTCGGCGTATTCGTTCAGCAGTGTGGCTGGATAGAAGGTGATCGGTACACCGAGCGTCGCCGCCAGTTGATGCAGGCCCGGCTCGTCCTGCTTGAGTTCGATACTGGCCAGCGCCCGCAGATCACCGCGTTGCAGACCGTGACTGGCCAGGGTTTGGTCGAGCAGCGCCAGCAGCGGTTCCAGCGGGCAGCCGCGATTGCAACCGACGCCGGCCACCAGCAGCGGCTGGGTATAGCGTTGCGCGCCGGTGATGATCGCCTGCGCGCCCAGGAATTCGGCGACCTGGCGCGCCCATTCGTTGGCGCCGCCCTCGTGACCGGACAGAATCGGCACGACGAACCGCCCGTGTTCGTCCAGCACCAGCACCGCCGGATCCTGGTATTTGTCGCGCAACACCGGCCCCAGCGTGCGTACCGCGATCCCGATCGCGCAGAGCAGGATCAGCCGATGGCCCGCCTGGAAACGCTCCCGGGCCACGGCCTGAAACGGTTGTGGGCGATACAAATGTTCGGCATCCGGCATCAGCGCCAGCAATCGTTCCGCCAACGCCCGTCCGGGATCGGTCAGACTGATGATGGCGACAGGGCTGACAACTGCTGAAAGCTTCATTGGCTTTGCTGGCTTAAACCTTGCGTGTGGCACAATGGTATTTTACCCAATCAACCTGGATCACCCTGGTTTCCCTTCCTATGAACCCCTTCCGCCTTGTTCCATTTCTTGCCCTCCTCGCGCTGCTGGTCGGCTGCGAGCAGGAATTACCCACTATCAAGATCGGTAGCCCCCCTCCCGCCTTCGCGCTGGAACAGTTGGATGGTCCTGGCGTCCGTTTCCCCGAGCAGTATCGCGGCAAGGTAGTCGCCATCCGATTCTGGGCCGACTGGTGCCCCTTCTGCCATAGCGAAATGACGGCCCTGGAGCCGGTCTATAGCCGGCACTGCGACCGGGGCCTGGTCATTCTCGCCGTTAACGTGATGCAGCCACCAGAAACGGTGAGGAAGTTCGTCAAAGAACTCGGCATCTCCTACGACGTGCTGCTTGACCAGCAGGGCGAGGTGATGCGCGGCTATCGAGTGATGGGCCTGCCGATGACCTTCATCGTGGACCGAGAGGGCCTCCTCCGTGCCCGGATCGTGGGTGAATCCACCCCCGAGGTGTTCGAGCGGGCGATAACCAGCCTGCTTTGAGCATCGTCAAGGCCCCTCTCGCGTTCCGATTCCAGAATTGTGGTTCCCATAGCCGTGATTAGAAGTTGAATCCATGAACGATCCCATTCACCCCGAACGCCGTCAATTTCTGCGCATTCTCGCTATCACGGGCGCCGCCAGCTTTGCGGCCCTGAATTGGCCGGTCCTCGCAGCGCAGAATCCACAATTGCCCAATCCCGGCCCCAAGGACACTTGTCCGGTGTGCGGAATGTTCGTCAGCCTTTATCCCGACTGGGTCGCGACCGTGCTGTACCAGGACGGCCATGCCCACCACTTCGACGGGGCCAAGGACCTGTTTAAATACCTGCTGAATCTGCCCAAGTATGCGTCCGGCCATTCCAGGGACGACATGACCGCCATCGGCGTGACTGAGTACTACGGCGTGACCCGGATTGACGCCCGCGCCGCCTGGTACGTGATCGGCTCCGACACGTTGGGGCCGATGGGCCACGAACTGGTTCCGCTGAAGACCCAGGCCGAGGCCGAGGAGTTTCTCAAGGATCACCACGGCAAGCGCATCCTCCGTTTCGACGACGTCACCCCGGCGCTGCTGGAAAACCTGGACCGCGGGAAATTTGAATGACCGTCTACTTCATCGGCGCCGGCCCCGGCGATCCCGAACTGATCACCGTCAAGGGCCAGCGGCTGATCCGTGAATGCCCGCTGGTGCTCTACGCCGGCTCCCTGGTGCCGAAGGAAGTCATCCTGGCGGCCAATCCCGATGCCGAAATCGTCAACACCGCTGATCTGAATCTGGAAGAGATCATCGCCCGCATCCGCGCCGCGCACGAACGGGACCTGGACGTGGCGCGAGTGCATACCGGCGACCCGGCGTTATATGGAGCCATCGGCGAGCAGATGCGCGAACTGGAAAGACTCGGCATTCCCTACGAAATCGTGCCGGGCGTGACCGCCGCCTTCGCTGGAGCCGCGCTGCTGCGCCGGGAACTGACCCTGCCGGGCATCAGCCAGACCCTCATCCTCACCCGCCATGCCGGCAAAACGGCGATGCCGAAAGGTGAAAGCCTGCCGGACCTGGCCCGCCACCAAGCCACGATGGCGATTTATCTCAGCGTTGACAAGCTGCGGGAAATTGTAGCGGAACTGACGCCGCATTACGGCGCGGACTGTCCGGTAGCGGTGTTGCACCGGGTGTCATGGCCCGATCAGGACGGCGTGGTCGGTACGCTGGCCGACATCGCCGGGAAGGTCGAAGCCCGGGGCTTCACCCGCACCGCGCTGATTCTGGTCGGGCGGGTGCTTCAGCCGGAGGGATTTCCGGCATCCTACCTCTACAGCGCCGAACACGCCGAGTCGTATCGGCAACATGCAAACGCGGGTTAATTGGGCGGCAAGTTTCAACAATCGGCCTTGCCGCCCCTGGCTTTAAGCCTTGGCCTGATCCAGCAGTTCCGAGACCAGTTCTGGCGGCAGTTTCAGTTCTGTGGCCAGCTCGTCCAGATAGGCGCGCTCCTGCTCGCTGTCAATGTTGATCGCCAGCAGGGACGTGAGATAGATCTCGGCCGCCGCCGCCGGTGAATCCGCGCCTGCCGCGATTTCCTTGACGTTCAGCGGCTTGGCTAATTCATTCTTGACGAAATGCAACGCTTCGGGATTAAGATCGAGCTTTTGCAGATAAACATCAATCCTGCCCTGCTCTTGCTCGTCAATATGCCCGTCGGCCTTGGCGGCAGCGAGCATGGCTCTCAACAGCGCCAGACTGCGCTGCTCCAGTTGGGGCCCGCTCAGGGCATTCGCCGCCGGCCCCGGATCAGCGGCGGGCGCTCCCTGCTGTTTGGCCTGCCAATCCTGGATCGCCTTGTAGGCCAGCCCGCCAATCGCCCCCAGGCTGCCCAGTTTCACCGCCACGCCGGTCAGACCCCGTCCGGCCCTGGTGCCCAGCAGCAGCGCCGCGACGCCAGCAATCGTCGCTCCCTTGCCCATGCTCGCCAACGCGGCCTCGCGCTCCGGTCCCTCACTGGGAATGTTGAGTTTCTGCTCCACCATGGTTTGAGCCTTGCCGGCCAACTCACGGCCCGATTGCAAAAGCTGATCAAACAGCGCCTGAACGTCCATCCTCATCCTCCTCGTCATGATTTGATGTACTGTCTGGGAATGAATTGTTCACTTCACATTCCGATGCGAAGCTCCACTTGGCGAAGTGTAATACTAAACAGACAAAAAATCAGTCAGTTCGACAGCCAATCGCTCGATCTCGGCAAATTCCCGATCCGCTGCCGGCAGCGCCGGTCGTTCCAGCAACACCACTGGAATACCCTGTTGTCGTGCCGCCGCCAGCTTGGCCTCGACCGCTGCGCCGCCGCTGTTCTTGGCGACCAGTACGTCGATCTGATAATCCTGCAGCAGGGCTGATTCCTGTTCCAGCGAAAAGGGACCGGTGGCGGACAACACGGTCAGGCGCGGCGAGACCGGCGGTTCCACCGCCAGACAGCGCACCAGCCAGTACTGTTCCGGGGAAATCATCGCCGCTTGGCGCAAAGGTTCCAGACCGATGGTGAAGAACGGCCGCTTGAACTCCCGCAATGCCGCCATCATCTCCGTCCAGTCGGCGACGGAACGCCAGTCGTCGCCGGGTTGCGGTCGCCACGGCGGCCGCCGGTAGGCCCAGAGCGGAACGCTCGCTGCCTGCGCTGCCTGGGCGGCATTGCGGCTGATTTGCGCGGCATAGGGATGGGTCGCGTCAATCAACAGCTCGATGCGGTTATCCCGCAGAAAGGCCGCCAGACCATCGCCGCCGCCGAAACCGCCCACCCGCACGGCGCAGGGCAAATCCGGCGCACGGCCTTTGCCGGCGAGGCTGTAAGTTACGGCATGGAACGGCGCCAGTCTCCGCGCCAGTTTCACCGCCTCGCCGATACCGCCCAGAATCAGGATACGCATCATGCGAAACCGGCATGACCGACCGGCTGACCCGCGCGGTCGGTGGCCCACACTTCAACCGCCACTTCAGGCGGCAGGATGGCGCGGGCCTGGTCGCGGGCCAGCGCGCAAATCCGGTCGCCCAGCGGCAAGCCCGCCGCCCAGGCCAACGCCTGCTGGCTGGTGTTGGCGGCGCGCATCGCCTCCTGCAAGGCCACATCCGCGCCCAGCGCCGCCGCTTCCACCGCCAACAGCGCGAGATCCACGCTGGAGCTGCGGCTGTGCAAATCCAGGTGGCCCGCCGCCAGCTTGCTGATCTTGCCGAACCCGCCGGCCAGCGTGAGCCGGGGAATCGGCGCACGCCGCAAGTGCTTGAGCACCGCCCCGGCGAAATCGCCCATTTCGATCAGCGCCATGTCCGGCAGCGCGTAATGGGAGCGCAGGGTGTGCTCGCTGGCGGCCCCGGTGCAGGCCACGATATGCGTCAGCCCGTTGGCGCGGGCGACTTCAATCGCCTGCTGGATGGAGGCGATGTAGGCGGAGCAGGAAAACGGCCGGACGATGCCGGTGGTGCCCAGAATGGACAGGCCGCCGACGATGCCGAGTCGGGGATTGAGGGTTTTCAGCGCCAGTTCCGCGCCGTTTTCAATTCCGACGGTCACCTCGAAGCCGCCGTGATAGCCCTGCTCGGTCGCCAGTCGCAGCAGGTGTTCGGTCATCATCCGGCGCGGTGTCGGATTGATGGCCGGCTCGCCCGGTGGAATCGGCAAACCGGGCCGCGTCACCGTCCCCACCCCTGGCCCGGCGTGGAAACGCACTCCCGGCGATTCGCTCAACGCCACCTGGGCGAAAATCAACGCACCATGGGTCACGTCGGGATCATCGCCGGCGTCCTTGATCGTCGCCGCCTCGGCTCCCGTCGCGGTCAAGCGGCAGTATTCCAGCCCGAACACGGGCCGCTGGCCGCGCGGCAGCGTGATTTCCACCCGGTCGAGTTCAGAATTCGCCAGCAACCGGTGCGCCGCCGCCAGCGTGGCAGCGGTCGCGCAAGCGCCGGTAGTGTAGCCGTAGCGCAGGGATTGGCAGGTTTCAGGGGTTTCGGGACGCATTGAACCGAATCAGGTCGAACATGCCAGGCGCCAAGCGTCTTGCTTCTTCCTGATCATGCATACAAGGGATCGCTAACTCTCTGCCGTCGCTGGCGGATGGCCGTCCAAATCTTTTCGTGGACGTGATAAGCCAGGGTATTGCAAACCGGTTCCACCAGGGCAACCAGGCCGCCAGCCAGAATACTACCCGTCATCAAATACACCACCGTGAACGCCACGGTGATATGGACCAGGGCAAAGCTGAATGTTTTGATCATGGTGGCAACTCCTTGGGAAAACCTCAGTGTGTCGCCCCTTAGCATAGGGATTCTTTTAAATAGTTAAATTTGAATTTGATTATTATTTCGATTTAGATTTGCTATCAAAATTCAGGTCCATCCGCCCAAATCTACCATGTCCGCCACCTGCCCCGCTCTACTCCTCAGCGCCCCGGCCTCCGGTCAGGGTAAAACCACCGTCACCGCCGGTCTGGCTCGTTATCACCGCAACCGGGGCCGTATCGTGCGGGTGTTCAAAACCGGGCCGGACTTTCTCGATCCGATGATCCTGGAGCGCGCCTCTGGCCAGCCAGTCTATCAACTGGATCTGTGGATGGTCGGCGAACGCGACTGCAAAGCATTGCTGTATCAGGCGGCGCAAACAGCCGGCCTCATTCTGATTGAAGGCGTGATGGGCCTGTTCGACGGGACGCCGTCCAGCGCCGACCTGGCTGGTCTGTTTGGCGTGCCGGTGCTGGCGCTGATCAACGCCCATGCCATGGCGCAAACCTTCGGCGCGGTGGCTTACGGGCTGGCGCATTATCGGCCCGGTCTGCCCTTCGCCGGGGTATTGGCCAACCGGGTCGCAGGACCGGGTCACGCGGAATTGCTGGCCGAGAGTCTGCCGCCAGACCTGCCCTATTTTGGCTGGTTGCCGCGCGATGGGGAAATTACCTTGCCCGACCGCCATCTGGGGCTGGTGCAGGCCGCCGAAATCGGCGACCTGGAAATGCGGCTGGAGAGTACCGCTGCGCTGATCGCCAATACCGGGCTGGCCGAATTGCCGCCGCCGGTCAATTTTCCGGAGGTCAGCATGGAACCGCCGCCGCCCCTGCTCCAAGGCGCACGCATCGGCGTCGCCCGCGACATGGCGTTCGCCTTCCTCTATCCGGCCAATCTGGACACGCTGCGGGCGCTGGGCGCGGAACTGGCGTTCTTCTCGCCGCTGGCCGATGCCGAATTGCCGGCAGTGGATGCGGTTTACCTGCCCGGCGGCTATCCCGAACTGCATTTGGATACGCTGGCGGCCAACGAGTCCCTGCGCGCAGCCTTGCACCGACATCATCAAGCCGGCAAACCGATTTACGCCGAGTGCGGCGGCCTGCTTTACACCTTGGAATCGCTGGCCGACAAGGAGGGCCACCGAGCGTCAATGCTGGGCCTGCTGCCGGGCCACGCGGCGTTGCAATCAAAACTGGCGGGACTGGGGATGCAATCAGTGGCGCTGCCGGATGGGGAACTGCGCGGACATACCTTCCATCATTCGCGACTGGAAACGCCGCTGACGCCGCTGACTCATGGGCGCCGGCAGCGCGATGGTCAACCGGGGGAGGCAGTTTATCGGGTTGGACGGCTGACGGCCTCGTATCTGCATCTGTACTTCGCCAGCAATCCGGCAGCGGCGGCCCGGCTGTTCCTGGCCTGAGCCGCCGCCAATTTTCAAGGCTGTGTTTCCACGGATGCGGTTTTCAGCTCGAACGCTGTTACTCGGCCATGTTCGCCAGCAGGGCGTTGCTGCGAGTCCTCATCTCGTCAGCCTGCTTAACCAGGTTGGCAAAGAAGTCCAGGCCCCCCTCCCAGTTATTGATCATCATCTCAAGGCTGGCCGAATGCGCCTGACTGGTCAGGTTGATGAAGTCCCCAAACAACTGGGTGGGATCGAAGAGGTCTGATCTGGTCCGATTCATGCGAAGGCACTCCAGAATTTGTGATTTTTCCCGGCGACTGGTTTTGAAGCCTGCCGCCATCAGCAAACGATCATCCTGACCGGAAAAAGAGGCGACCCCGCCCAAGGCGGGGGGACCGCCATCCGATTCTAAAGAAAAATCTCCGCGAATACAGCCCTGGAATCTAGGTTTTTGTGCAGTGCAACCAGATTATGCCACATCGAACCGGTCGAAGGTCATGGTGAACTGGCCCCGGCCCCGGGTCATGCCGCGCAGATCAGTGATGTAGCCCAGCAGCCGGTCCAGCGCGCAATCGCAGTGAATA
>JAGTSD010000217.1 GCA_018262135.1 Pseudomonadota bacterium
CAGGCTCCGCGCGATGCGGAAGCGTTCTTCCTGCCGGCCTTCCTCCAAACCCTCGGCGAACACCTCCTGATAAAAGCGGGTCTCCTTCAATTCCACATTCAGCACGTTCAACATTTTCCGAATCTCCTCCCGCGACAGGCGCGGTAGTTTGTACACCAGCAGTGTCTCCACCCAATCCACCAGTGTCGGTCCATAAGGAGCGCCGTCCACCGCCGGTTCCGCCAGCAAGGTTTGCGCCTCGGCGACCACCGCCGCCGGCTCGGCCAGCAACAACCCCAACACCCGCATCCCCCGCGTCGGCCTCGGCTCCCGGAGCGCCTCCTCCAGATACACCCGTCTGACCCAGGGAAGGGTCAATTGCATCTCGTAAGCCGCTTCCACCGCGCCCTCGGTCGCCCGGTTCGGAAACAACGCCACCGCCCGCCACGCCCGGCGCGGCGGCCGCCGGTACAGATACAGAAACAGTTCCGAGAACCAGCGGGCGTGAAAATCCGCATCGGGCTGAAACTGCGTCTCGACGAACACCAGCGGCCAGTCCGGCTGATCGTCGGGCGGCGCCAGCACGCCATCCAGCCGGAAGCCGGTTTGCTTGATCTCCTCGGCGCGCAGCGCATAGCCCGCCGCCGTCGAGTCCAGCCCCGCCAGTTCCAGCACCAGTCCCGGCCAGTCCTGGAACAGCCGGTAAAACAGACTATCCGTTCGCATCAGGTTTCATTCCCCACCCGTACCCACCTCGCGTTTCGTCGCGCGCACTGTTTCCACCGCTCCGCCAACATCACCTTGACTTCCCATCAGTCATTCCCGGCCCAGCAATTCCTCCAGGCTCGCCGCATCGAAAATCGCCACGGCCCACACCTCCAACTGCGCAGTGTCAGCACGCTTCAACCGCGCGTTCGCCCATGCCGGCAATTTCCCAAAGCGCCGGGCCAGGAGCTTTCGCAACATGGCCCGGGCCTCTTCCTGGCGACCTTCCTTCTGACCTTCTTTCTTACCTTTCTCGATTCCAATGCCCACCAACTGCTGGTAGGCCCGCGTCTCTTCCAACGGTGTCAATACCTGCAACATACCCATGATCTCCTCAAAATTTCGACCCTTGTGGCGCTCCATGCCGCAACGACCGCTTTTGGGGCGTCGGCAACCACGCCAGCAGATGGTCCACCACCGCCTGCAATTCGCCGTAGCTGCGGCGTCGCTATCCAATCCAACGCCGCACTCTGATCCATCGTCTTTTACCGCTCGCCCAGCTCAGGGTGTTTTCCTTATCTTATCAACTTTTTGCCAGACAGCCTTGACGGATAAAAGCGGCTTTTTCCGTTACCATAACGAGTGCGTGATTCCCCACCGGAGCAACTGACCCCCCATGTCCCTGATTCGATTCCCCGCTATCTGGATGCGCGGTGGCACCAGCAAGGGCCTGTTCGTTGACCCCGCTGACCTGCCCGCCGACCCGGCGCAACGCGATGCCCTGTTGCTGCGCGCCATCGGCAGCCCCGATCCCTACGGCACTCAGATGGACGGTCTGGGCGGCGCCACCTCCAGCACCAGCAAGGTGGCGCTGGTGTCCCGTTCGACCCAGCCGGGTTTTGATTTGGATTATCGCTTCGGCGCGGTGGCGGTGAGCGAAGCGGTCATTGACTGGTCCGGCAACTGTGGCAACCTCAGCGCCGCCGTCGGCGTATTCGGCCTCAGCCGTGGCCTGATCGCCGCGCCTGCCGACGGCATCGCCACGCTGCGCATCTGGCAGGCCAATCTCGGCCAGACCATTCTGGCGCACATCCCGGTGCGGGACGGGCAAGCGGTGGAAGACGGCGATTTCCACCTGGCCGGCGTCGCGTTTCCGGGGGCCGAGATCGTCCTCGATTTCCTCGATCCCGGCGGCGAAACCGCCCTGTTGCCCACCGGCCAGCCGACCGACCGGCTGGAAATCCCCGAACTGGGCGTCATCGAGGCCAGCCTGATCAACGCCGGTAATCCCACGATTTTCGTCCGCGCCGCCGATCTCGGTCTGACCGGTGCCGAAAGCCCGGCCGATTTCAACCGGGATGCCGCTCTGCTGGCCCGCTGCGAAGCCATCCGGGCTCACGGCGCGGTGGCGATGGGGCTGGCCGATAACCCCGAGGACGCCACCGCGCGCCGTCCCCACACGCCCAAGCTGGCCTTCGTCGCCCCGGCCCGCGATTATCGAGCGACCGACGGTTCCCTCATCGCCGCGAACACCGTGGATCTGGTCGCCCGCATCCTGTCCATGGGCAGGCTGCATCACGCCTTCACCGCTACCGGTGCGGTGGCCCTGGCGGTGGCGGCGATGCTGCCCGGCAGTTTGGCGCGGGATGCCCTCGGCGCTCCCCTCGCCGCCGGCTCCGAAGTCCGGATCGGCCACGCCGCCGGGGTGATGGCGGTCGGCGCTACGGTTGTGGCCGATCAAGGCCAGTGGCGGGCGGAGAAGGTCATCCTGCGGCGCAGCGCCCGCCGGCTGATGGAAGGATGGGTCTGGATCCCTGAAGGGAAGCCCGCCTGACCCGCAGCCTCTTCAGGCGAAGGGCGCGAAGACTGGCGGATCGCAGTCCGGCAGCCCGACCTCTTCCATGATCCGGCTCCACAGTTGGGGCAGGGTCAGATCGAGCGTCTGGCACGCCTCGTCCAGGCTGACATAACGGTGTCGCCCCAGGAAGCGGCTGGCGGCGATTTCGGCGGCGTGGCGGTCATTCAGGGGCAAATCCTCGAAGCGCATGGCGGGTCTCGATTCGGTAAGTTGGACATCGTTCACCATTTCATAGGACTCGTCCGAAGCTGTCCAGCGGTCTGACCCCGTTCAACGTCGCGCTGCGCTCAGCCAGTCCAGGACCTCGTCCCACCAGACCGCCGTCGGATTCACCGGCCAACTGTTGTGGCCTGCTTCCACAAACACCCAGCGCCGTTTCGGCTCGCGCAGCGCTTCGTACAGGTTCTGGCTTTGGCGCGCCGGGATGATCTCGTCCCGTTCGGCGATCAGGATCGCCACCGGTCCCGGATACTGGCTCAGATTGGCGCGATTGTCGTAGCGGTCGCGCAGCAGCCAGCGCGCCGGGAGATACCAGTACAGCGCCTGCGCCAGATCCGGCAAGCTGTCCCAGGGCGTGATCAGCGCCACCCCGGCGACCGGCAGCGCGCGGTCGGTGGCCACCGCCGCCGCTACGCCCGCGCCGAGCGATTCGCCCCAAAGCCACAGCGGGCCGCCGAATTCCGCCAGCGCCCGCCGGGCGGTTTCCCGGCCATCGGCCACGAAGGGTGACTCGCCCAGCTCCCCCGCCCGTCCGCCGTAACCCGGATACTCGGCCAGCACTACCCGGTAGCCCCGGGGCTCCAGCGCTGCCAGGTAATAGCCCCGGTCGCGGGCGCTGCCGGCGTTGCCGTGAAATACCACCACCGTGCCGCGTGTGGGGGCGGATTCCACCGGTTCGGCGCTGACATAGCCCCGGAATGCGGGTCCACTGGCCGCCGGCCAGACCGTCAGCGCCGGCCCGTAGGCCGGCTGCAGATTGGCAGCGGAGGGTGGCGCGGGGTCGGGAAAATACAGCATTCGGTTCTGGGCCAGGGCGATGATTCCGACCATCAGCAGGTACCCCGCGATCAGGTAAAGCACAATTCGCATCGAGCAAACTCCCTCGGCGCACCCGCCGCCTTGTCAGACGCTCGGCCCTGCTTCACCGGGCCACCGGCTCCAGACGGGCGATTACCCCATCGTCGGCGTCTGTCAGCAGGTAGAGATAACCGTCGGGTCCGGCGCGCACGTCGCGGATGCGGCCCAATTCACCCTCCAGCAGGCGTTCCTCCCGCACCAGCTTCTCGCCGTCGAAGCGCAACCGCACCAGCATCTGGCCCCGCAAGGCGCCCACGAACAGATCGCCGCGCCAGCCCGGAAACCGGTCGCCCTGGTAGAACGCCAGACCCGACGGCGCGATGGACGGGACCCAGATGTGCAGCGGTTGCTCCATGCCCGGCTTTTGGGTCCCCTCCCCGATTTTGGTGCCGATCACGTACTCGACGCCGTAGGTGATGACCGGCCAGCCGTAGTTGCGGCCAGCCCGAATCACGTTCACCTCGTCGCCGCCCTGGGGGCCGTGTTCGTGCGTCCAGAGTTCGCCGGTGACCGGATGCAGGGC
>JAGTSD010000218.1 GCA_018262135.1 Pseudomonadota bacterium
GATGCGGCGCGGATCGTCGCCGGGCAGTTGCTGGAATTCCGCCGTCTGGGCATGGAATGCGTGCTGCTGCACCTGAACCTGAGCGATCCGGCTTTGCCGGACTTCGCCCCGGACTGGGAGCGATTGGGCTTCCATTTCGCCGGGGTGCTGCCCGGTGGCGAGGAGGGCGACTGGCTGGTGCTCAACCATCTGCTGCAGCAGGCGTTCGACTACGAGCGGCTGGTGCTGGCCGACGACTGGAGCCGGGAACTGCTGGCCGCCATCGAGGCGGAAGACCCGGTGCTGCAAGCAGTGGCGGGGCGTGTCTGACCACTGTGCCGCCGTTGCGACCACCCTCGATGACGTTGCGAAGCCCACTTCGTCCATCCCCAGACCAATGGAGTCCATTGAAGATCTCAAAAGCCTCGATCCACCAAGGTCTGAGTTACGATCAGATCAAACCCATTTCCGCCAGTTTATGGTATCGGCAACTCTCTCATTCTCACGACGCTGACCGTAGGAAATGAACATGACCATGAGCAACTTGATGATTGGGCTGCCGACCATGTTGCTGTGCCTGATCATACAAGTGGTGGTAGCGTTCTTGAATGTCCGCTACCTGGTTTGGCATTTGGTGGATGAATCAACCGGGCTTAGCTTTTTTGCGGGTATCCGTCTGTTGCTGATTTCCATGCTGATTATTCTGCTTGGTAATCTCTTGCAGATAGTACTGTGGGGAACGCTGTTTTTTTTATTGGCGGAATTCGTAGATCTGTACGAAGCCATCTACCACTCGGCAGTCAATTTTACCACGCTGGGCTACGGTGATATCGTGATGAGCAAGCACTGGAAATTACTTGGTCCGCTCGAAGCCGTTAATGGGGTTCTCATGCTAGGTATGTCCAGTGCTGCGCTGGTAGTAATACTACAACATTTGATCAAGGCGAAAATTGATCATCGCATACAGCATAAATCTACCGAACCTTAAGGACAACGATACCGGCCAGTAGTAATAACGGTCTGGAACCAAAATAACTCTCAACCCGTATAGAAATTTCGACCTCGTGAAGGGATGAGCCGTAACAGTAAAGGTACCGAAGAAAAAAGAGTGGGGTTGAGAATTCCAGCCTGATGGTATGTGGTCAAATCATACCAGATTTAGCTGCCTCGCCAGTATAGTGTCGCCAATTATGATCTATACATGACTCAGGCTAAATTGGTATTTGTCATTATAAATCATAAACTTATGATTAAACATGCGATTGAATGTATAGTTCTCAATTGACAAGACTAAATCTGGAGGAAAACAATATGACAGATTCAAATCCTTTTGTGGGCACCTGGAAGCTGATTTCCTGGGAAGTGACGCAGCCCGATAGCACGATTCACTACCTCTATGGTAAGGATGTCGTCGGGTATCTGCTCTATACCGCCGACGGCTACATGGCCGCCGACATCATGAATCCCGACCGGCAGCAAAGCGATCCACACTTTCCGCTCGAACTCGCCGCCACCCAGACCCTGCCGGAGCCAGATCGGGCGCGGGCCTACAGCACCTATCTATCCTATTGCGGCACCTACACGGTAGATGGCAATACGGTTACCCATCATGTGAAAGCCGGGTTAATCCCCAGTTGGACCGGATCGGAGCAGGTCCGGTCCTTCAGGTTTGAGGGCGGCCGTCTGATCATAGGGTCCGGCAACCAGAAGCTGATCTGGGAAAGGGCGGTGCCCCATGGCTGAGTTCCGCAAACTGGCCAGGGACGTCTACGTCTTCCTGCAGCCACCCCTGGTCTGGTACAGCAGCGCCGGGATCATCATCGGCGAGCGGGAGGTGATCGTGGTCGACAGCCTGACCAATGCCGCCATGACCGAGAGCCTGCGGGCGGAAATCCGCCGGGTGACGGACAAGCCGATCCGCTTCCTCATCAATACCCATTCCCACGCGGATCACGTCTACACCAATCACCTGTTCCCGGAAGCCACCGTCATCACCACCCATCGGGGGCGGGAAGCGACGGCGGCCAGCCTGAAGAACCAAAGCCAACATGATGCGCTCTACGCCCGGCTTTTTCCCGATGTGGATTTTCGGGGCGGCCGCTACACCCTGCAAGACATGAGCTTCAGCGGTAGTCTCACCTTCTACCAGGGGGAGCATGAAATCCGTGTGCTCGAACTGGGGGTGGGCCATTCCGAATCCGACGTGGTCGTGCATCTGCCGGGCGAGAAGATCGTTTTTTGTGGCGATATCTTCACAAACGGCATGCCGCCACTGCCCGGCGAGGGCCATGTCAGCCAGACCATCGCCCACTACCACGCCATCGAGGCGCTGGAAGCCGACCTCTACGTGGCGGGTCATGGCGATCCAGGAACCCTGGCCGACGTGCGCGCCCAGCGAATTCAACTGGAACGCCAGTTCCAGTTCGCCAGGGAATGTTACGACAAGGGCATGAGCTACGATGAGGCTCTGGCGGCCTTTGCCGATGATGGCATTCCCCTGGATTTCCAGCGGCTGATTGTCCTGTCCAGTTACTGGGAATTCTCCGGCCAGCGGCCCGAAACCGCCGACCCCGCCAGTGAAACCCACTTGACCCTGCTTCAACGCGTCGCCACCGAGGCCAAGCTGCTGTTTGGCCGGCGAGGGTGAAGTTAAAACCAGGCTTTGAAGGCCAGGAGACATCTGATGGAAACCGGCTTTGTCAAACATCCCGTGCTGGCGTCGGCGCGGTTGTCGGAGAAGGGCAAGATCGTTACGGCTGCCGAAGCCGTCCGACTCATCCATGACGGAGACACCATGGCCATCGATGGCTTCGTCGGGATCGGTGTCGCTGAAGGTCTGCTCGTTGCCCTGGAGGAGCGGTTCCTGCGCGGGGATTCCCAGACCGGCGAACCGCCGGGCCAGCCCCGCGATCTGACCCTGGTCTGCGTCGCCGGTCAGGGTGATCGCCACGAACGGGGTTTGAACCACCTGGGTCATGAAGGGTTGGTCAAGCGGTTCATCGCCGGGCACTGGGGGTTTTCACCCAAGCTGGGTCAGTTGGCCATGGCCAATCGGATCGAAGCCTATAACCTGCCGCAGGGAGTCCTGGCCCATCTGGTCCGCGACATCGCCGCCCACAAACCCGGCCATCTGTCTACCGTCGGGCTGGGCACCTTCGTGGACCCGCGCCATGGCGGCGGCAAACTCAACAGCCGCACGACCGAGGATATCGTGCGGCTGTTGGTCCTGGATGACCAGGAGTACCTGTTTTACAAGGCGTTCCCGATCAACGTCGGCATCATCCGCGGCACCACCGCCGATACCGACGGCAACATCACGATGGAACGAGAGGCGCTGACCCTGGAGGTGCTGGCCATCGCCATGGCGGCGCGCAACTCCGGCGGTCTGGTGATCGCCCAGGTGGAGCGCATCGCCGATCGGGGAGCGCTCAATCCACGCCAGGTGAAAGTGCCGGGGGTGCTGGTGGATTGCGTGGTGGTGGCCGAGCGGCCGGAATATCACCTGCAAACCTTTGGCACGGCCTACAATCCGGCCTACAGCGGTGAGTTTCGGGTGCCGGTGACCGCCATCGAGCCGATGGCGCTGAACGAGCGCAAGATTATCTCCCGTCGCGCCGCCCTGGAGCTGCAGCCCAACAGCGTGGTGAATCTCGGCATCGGCATGCCGGAAGGCGTGGCCAACGTCGCCAATGAGGAGCGGGTGATCGATCTGCTGACCCTGACCGCCGAGCCGGGGGTGATCGGCGGCGTGCCGGCGGGCGGGCTGGATTTTGGCGCGGCGGTCAATGCCCAGGCGATTTTGGACCAGCCCTACCAGTTCGATTTCTACGATGGCGGCGGCCTGGATATCACCTGCCTCGGCATGGCCGAGGCCGACCGCCAGGGCAATGTCAACGTGAGCCAATATGGTCCCAAATTATCCGGGTGCGGCGGCTTCATCAATATCAGCCAGAATGCCAAACGACTGGTGTTTCTTGGCACCTTCACCGCCGGCCAGCTCAAGGTGGCGGTCGAGGACGGGCAATTGCGGATTCGGCAAGAGGGTCGGTCCCGCAAGTTCGTGAAGGACGTGGAACAGCGTACCTTCGGCGGGGAATACGCCGCCAGGCGCGGACAACGGGTGCTGTACATCACCGAACGCTGCGTGTTGGTCGAAATCGCGCCCGGCGTGGAGTTGGAGCGGGACATTCTGGCGCAGATGGATTTCCGGCCGGTCATCAGGCAGCCCCCGCGTCTGATGGACGACCGGATTTTTCAGCCGGAGCCGATGGGCCTGCGCGAGGAGTTGCTCGGCGTGCCGCTGGCAGACCGGCTGGTCTATGACCCCGGACAGAATCTGTTCTTCGTCAATTTCG